>CALDHH010000076.1 GCA_937941575.1 uncultured Alphaproteobacteria bacterium
AATTTAAATTCTTGCTTATTATTTTCAGTTTTAAGGCTATTTCTATTATTTTCTCTAACTTGCTCGGCATTAATATTGCTAGGGTTACCAGATCTTTGGTTAACCCCATTATTAATTGGATACGGAAAGCTGGAACCTATATTAGATACCATAATTTGATAGCCTTTGATAAATTAAATACAGCTATAATTTTATATTCTAAACATTAACAAAAGATTAAGATTCAATACTGAATTGGACTTGTTAATTAATTATGAAATTTAACTAAAATTTAATATAAAATTGCTATAATTTAATTGTATCTTGCTGTTATGTGTGTGGTTAATAAGCGGCTTGTGTATGTGATAAGAGGATAGTGTGATAGTCATTTTTAGGTGTATAAGCAATGGATAAAAAGCAGGAATTAACTGATTATATTCAAGAAGATAAATCTTCAGAAAAAACTATGTTACCAAAGGAAAAGTTTGACCCAAACCGTATGCTTATGCTTGCTCGTGATAAGAGTGATAAGGGCAGGGAAGAATTAACTTTGGCAATATCGGAAGTATTCCAAGAAGAACTTGCGGATAGTGAAAAAAAATTAGCATCAGAAATAATTATTAATCTAATAAGACAAGCTGAAACTAATTTAAAACAAGCATTATCAGAAAAACTTGCAGTATCAGATCATCTACCTTTGGAGCTAGCATTAACAATTGCCCATGAAGATATTGATGTGGCAAGACCTGTTCTACAGCATAGTGAGCTATTAAGCGATGTTGACCTTATATATATAATTAATTCAAAAGATAAAGATTACTGGGATGCGATTGCAAAACGTACCAAAGTTACATCTTTGGTATCAGATGTATTAGTTGGTAAAGATGATGCTGGTGTAATGAATACGCTTGTTAACAATATAAGAGCACAGTTAAGCAAAAGCTCAATGCGAACAATTACAAAGAAATCTATTAAATTTTCTGAATTACAAGAGCCTTTATTAAAAAGACCAGAGATGGATCCTGATATTGCAACTGATCTATATATATGTGCGTCTGAAAAATTAAGAAGCGAGATTGTTGCAAAATTCCCAATTGATTTAGAAGTAGTTGATAAAGCTTTGGAAGAGATTGTTCAAGATTTAATAAATTCTAATCATGGTCGTCATGAAGTAACTGATGATATGAAAGAACTTGCAATTAGATTCTATGAGAGAGAAGAGATAACCCCACATTTACTAATTAATACTTTAAGAAGAGGGCAATTATCATTCTTCTTGGCTTTGTTCTCAAGATGGGTAGAAGTTGATAGTGAGCTTGTTTATAAGATGCTACAGAAAGATGGTGGTAAACCACTTGCAGTAGTTTGTAAATTTAAAAAAGTTATCAAGCCAGAATTTGCTTCAATATTCTTACTTAGCCGTGCAATTAGGATGGGCGATCAAAATGTAGATGTTGATGAATTGAGCAATGCAATTAAATGCTTTGATGAGTTATCGTTTGGGGATGCTAGAGATATCATCTATAGCTGGCAACGAAAACCAGATTTATTATAGTTAACTCTTAAAATATGTCTAAAACCCACCGAATATATTAGATGATTTATATATTTAGCTTTAATTTTGTGATTGAGCCATTATTAAGATAGCCATCATATAATGCTTTTATACATGGGAGCTCTTTGCCTTCCATCCATTCCAAAAATGCGCCGCCTGCTGTCGATACATATGATAGTTTATCAATAACTCCTGCATTGGATAGAGCAGATACAGTATCTCCACCGCCTGCAACCACAATTATGTTCTTATCCTCTATTAGTTTTACGACATTATCTGCAACGGCATTTGTTCCAGATTGAAAAGGCTTGATTTCGCATACGCCAAGCGGTCCATTCCAAATAATTGTTTTACAGTTTTGTAATTTATCATTTATATATTCAACGCTTTTTGTGCCAATATCTAACATTAAGTCATCAGCTTGTATTTTATCAATTGCTACTATATTCGCTTGATCTTGTTCTTTGAATTCTTTTGCAACAGATGCATCAACTGGTAATATAATCTCGCAATTTTTAAGCTTTGCTTTATCCATAATGGTTCTTGCCAAATCTAACATATCAGATTCAACTAGGGATTTACCCATATCATGGCCTTGGGCCGCAAGGAAGGTGTTTGCCATGCCGCCACCTAATACCAAGAAATCAACTTTTTCTATTAGATTTTCTAACAAAGTGATTTTAGTTGATATTTTGGCGCCACCAACAATTGCAGCAATCGGCTTCTGTGGATTATCTAAACCATCAGTTAGGGCATTAATTTCTGCTTCCATCAATTTTCCAGCATATGGAGTCTTTATATAGCTTAATTTATGAGTAGATGCATGAGCACGGTGAGTTGTAGAGAAGGCATCATTAATGTAGATATCAGCAAGATTAGCTAATTTATTAGCAAATGCATCATCATTCGCTTCCTCTTCCGAATGGAATCTTAGATTTTCTAACATGATAATATCTTTGTTATTCATTAGGTTAATTTCATTTTCAACTTCCTTGCCAATACAATCATCTAGAAATTTAACTGGTTTTTTAATCATTTTGGATAGTTCTTCGGCTACTATTCTCAAAGAATATTTATCATCTCTTTTACCTTTTGGGCGACCGAAATGCGAAATTAAGACTACTTTACCATTACTCTCCAACACTTTATTAATTGTATCCATTGCTCTTCTTATTCTAGTAGCATCAGTTACTTTTCCATTTAAAACAGGAACATTCATATCGACTCTGATTAATACTTTTTTGCCATTAAAATCTAGGTTATCTATTGTATTGAATTTCATAATTTATGCTCCTGTTGCTTTCATTTCTTCTGTTGCTTGTAATAAGGCTAATTGCATTGCTGGATCGGATGATGCATGACCTGCATCTGCTACTATCACCATTTTTGCATGGGGTATTTCTTGTTGTAATTCATAGGCTGTTTTAATTGGACAGATTATATCATATCTTCCTTGTACAATTATAATCTTTATATCTTTTAATTTATGGGCATTTAATATCAGCTTATTATTTGGTGTAAACTGATTTTTAATAAAATAATGCGCTTCAATCCTTGCAATGGCCAGGTTATTTCCTTGTTTATCACTTAATCGATGTTCATCAGTTCTGGTATGTCTTGCACAAGCGCATTCATATTCAACCCAATGACTAGCAGCTTTATCTCTTAAGTTTATATCATCACCATTTAGCAATTTATAATATGCTTCTAATGGATTATCCCTATCTTGTTCTGGTAGAAAACTTATGAATTCTGAGAATGCTTCTGGATAGAAATGGCCCATTTTATGCATAAACCAGTCAACTTCACAGGCACGCATGGTAAATATTCCACGCATAATAATGCCCAAGCAGTTATCTGGATATTCTTCTGTATAGGCTAGAGCCAAGGTACTGCCCCATGAACCACCAAATATATGGAATTGTTCAATATTTAAATGAGACCTTAGTTTTTCTATATCAGCGATTAAATCTTCTGTTGTATTATTTCTAATCTCGGCATATGGAGTGGACTTTCCAGCACCTCTTTGATCAAACATGATGACTAGATAATATTTAGGATCAAAAAAACGGCGCATATTAGGAGAAGTACCACCTCCAGGACCACCATGGAAAACAAATATAGGGATACCCGATGGGTTACCAGATTTTTCCCAATATATTGTATGGATTTCATCAACAGGTAACATGCCAGTTGCAAAGGCTTCTATTTTTGGAAATAATTTATTCATGCCTATCAGATTATAACTTAATATTTTTAAGTCAATCTAATATCTGAATTTGTTTGGGGTATTTTACTTTTATTATTGGGCCATAATATTCTTCCAGATAACCTCTTACCCTTACCTTTTTATTTAGCCAGAATTCTTCTCGTTGATATTCTTTTGGGAAGTTCTTTAAGTCGGATTTCTTAATTGAGATCGTAAAATCAGATTTCCAATCTTTATCAAAATTTAAATAGAAGTATTTTTTCTGTAATTTGGCACTGATAATCTGACCTTCAATAATTTCAAAATCATTTGTGATTTCTATATCGTTAATATCTTGAGTGGAGCTTATGGTTTCAGCATCATATAATTTATCTATAATATTAGGAAAGATATTATTAGGCATAGCATAAGCTAGTTTATTCTTAATTAGATATTCTTGAATCCAGAGATTATCTATTGTTACATGTGCTGTTAAGTTATTATATCGATCATAACTTTCATCAGAATTGCTCCAAATGATAACTTCTTTATTTAACAATAGATTGGATAGTTCCGATTTAATATCGTTCTTTATTTGTAGATTAGCTAATTTAACATTGCCGATATCTGTTTTAATTACTTTATTGCTAACTATATCCAAGACCTTTGCAGATTTTTTAACCGGAAGGGGGATATCTGCAAAGGTGGAATAGGGGATTGATATCATAATTAATATAAATAGAATTATTTTAAACATATCTATTTATAGATTAGTATTTAGCAGATTGAAAGCTGTGAGCATAAAGTTTCTTTATCGGATAACTTAGTTTTAAGATAGGCTTTCATCTTATCCAATGCTTTATTCTCTAATTGGCGCACTCTTTCTTTACTTATCCCAAGTTCATTACCAATTTTTTCCAAAGTATAGGCCTTGTTTAATAATCTACGTTCTTTGATTATCTTTCTTTCCCTTGGTGACAGTTTGTTTAAAGCATTCATCAGCCATTTTTGGATAGTTTTCTTGCTATCTTTTTCAATTGAACGCATCTCCGGATCTTGGCTTTCATCTAATAATAAATCTTGCCATTCGGTGTTATTCTCATCACCCATTACATTATTTAATGATTGATCGACAGAGAATAATCTTGATTCCATTTTAACAACTTCGGTCTCTTTTACACCAAGCTCTTCGGCTATTGATGTTATTGCTTCTGGGGATAGCATCTCATTACTATCGCCATTACTTATTTGAGCTCGTAATCTACGTAAGTTAAAGAATAGTGATTTTTGAGCAGCAGTTGTACCAGTTCGAACAATTGACCAGTTTCTTAAAACATAATCCTGTAATGATGCACGTATCCACCATATTGCATATGTTGAGAATCTGTTTTCCATTCCAGGGTCAAATCTTGATGCAGCTTCCATTAGACCGATATTGCCCTCTTGGATTAAATCACCAATAGGTAGGCCATAATGTTTAAATTTATTTGCATGTGACACTACAAGTCTTGTATAAGATTGCACTAGCTCATGTAATGCTTTTTCATCACGGGTTTCTTTCCATTTTACTGCAAGTTCAAGTTCATGATCCTTTTCAAGCATTGGAGCGCTCATTGCATTTCTTATATATTCTTTATTCGCTATCTGCGTATTAAAATCATCTATATACATTTTGTTAAACTCCTTAAATTGTCTAGTATTATTCAGTAGTTATAACTTATACGTATCTAAATTTGATTTAGTTCACTTTTAATTTATTTTTTTATAATATTTTTTATCTCACCAATATTTGATATTTGACTACATAGTAATAAACCACCGTAACCACAATTCTCATCAAGGCTTATACTAAAGTTTTTAAGTTGAATTCCTTGCCCTTTTGGATCGAAGCCACGAATTATTTTGGTAAAAGGATCATATGGTTTGGAAATATTATCAAATTTCTGGCTATCCCACCAAAAACTATCGCCTTGATTAGTAAGAGGGCGGTTGTCATTGATACCAGAATGAACAAATAGAATATTACTGTCTTTATCGTTATTATCAGTGAATGCAGCTCTTTTCAAGATGGAGCCAAATTTATCATGGCCGACGTGGTTCTCACGGATATTACTTCGAATAGAATTAGTCCATTTTGCAATACTGGCAGTTCCTTCACGAATGGCAAGATTACCTTCATCAATAGATGTACCATAGGCTTTTAATATATTCCCCATACCTTGCTCAATCATCCAGTCAAAGACGGATGCTGGACTCGGAGCAAATTGTAGCTGTAATAGTTTCTGCCAGATTTCTTCTTTTACTCCACGCAGATAGATAAAGTCTTCCTCTAATATATTATCTTTTGTAGTTAAGCTCTCTCTAAAATTTATAATTTCATCAATAACTGATATTTGCTGAATAGAATTTGAGCCAAGATAATTACCAAAATAGATTAATTTATCGCCAGCTTTAAATTCATCCCATATATGTTGATGGATAGATTTTAGATTATTAACCTGCCCATTAATCGCAGAGATTGTCCAAATATTATTTGGAGATTTTAGATTAATGAATTTAGAATCAAAGCTCATGTTTTTATCTTTTATTATTGATGAGTAAGTTTAAAATTCTAGCTCTTTTATTAACTAAGCACAAACTATTACTATGATATTTAAAGGAGATTTAGATAAATAAAAAAAAGCTAAGGAAGTAATTCCCTAGCTTTTTAAATAAAATCTGTGTTTTGCCTATTAACCTAATAAATAATAGTTTAATTAAGCAGCAACAACTTCTGATAAAACAGTTTCTAGTTTTTCAGCAGCTTTTTTCTCATCAATTTCTTCAATAACAGCTAATTCTCTTGCTAAACGTTCTAATGCTGCTTGGTAAATTTGACGTTCGCTATAAGATTGTTCAGCTTGATCTTCATTGCGGTGTAGATCACGTAGAACTTCTGCGATTGATACAGGGTCACCAGAATTGATTTTTGTTTCATATTCTTGAGCTCTTCTGCTCCACATTGTACGTTTTGCACGTGAACGACCTTGTAATGTAACCATTGCATCTTTTAGACGATCAGCAGAAGAAAGTTTTCTTAAGCCAGATGCTTTTGCCTTATTTAAAGGTAATTTTAATTTTAGACGATCTTTTTCAAAACTAATGATATAAAGATGTACTTCTAATTCTGCAATTTTTTGAGTAACAATATCATCAATTTTACCAACACCATGTGCAGGATATACAACGAAATCACCTTTTTCAAAAACTTCTTCTTTTTTAGTCATAATTTTCTCTCGCTTTATATTTTATTATTATTCGACAATTCGTTAACTATATATTAGTATTTAAAGAATATAACATCTTTCTTGCAAAAATTCAAGTTTTAAATTACTGTTCCAATACAACTGCGAGCTTTAATACGCTTGTTTGAAACAATTTATAATGTTAATTGGAGATATCTATGAAAAAAAACGGATTTACATTAGTCGAACTTGCAATCGTTATGACGATAATAGGCCTTCTTATTGGCGGAATTTTAAAAGCTCAGTCAATGGTTGAGAATGCAAAAATAACAAGAACTATTAATACCGTAGAGAGCTTTAAAGTAGCAATTATATCATTTAGAGATAAATATGGTGGAATACCTGGCGACATGGTTAATGCAACTACAAGGCTTCCAAATTGTAATGCAAGCTTTTTTTGTTCCAATGGTAATGGTAATGATAAACTTGGTCAGTCAGAAGATGTTGATAATATAGCTTGGAGCACTTTTCTGGCTAATAAAGATGTCCTGCCAAATTTAGAGACTGTAATGGTATGGAAGCATTTAGTTCTGAGTAATTATCTGTCTGGTGTTAATCCAAGTTCTAACCCTGCGAATCCAGGTTGGGGAGAGACTCATCCTGCTTCTACTTTTGCTGGAGGCTTCGAGTTATTTTACGACCCTTATACAACAGCAGGAGCTACTGGTAATTTTTTAAGATTATCTAATGACGGCTTAACTAGAACTGTTAGTGGTACTAATGGTACAGCAGCTGTATCACCTATGTTAGCATCAAAAATAGATAGAAAAATGGATGATGGATTACCTTTAAGTGGATTTATGATGGCTAATTACGGTGTTAGAACTGATGGTTGTAATCTAGATTCTGAATATAGAGAAACTGATTCTAGAAATAATTGTATATTATTCTGGGTTTATTAATTAATCACCTTCGCCAGGTTCAACGCTAAAGAAGTTCTTTAGCTTATCTTTCATGCCTTTATATTTCTCGGCTTCGGGCATTTTTTCTTTTATTTCAGTAATATTTGGCCAAAGCTCGGAATATTCTCGGTTTAATTCCAAGAATTCTTCCGCCTTTGGATCAGTATCAGGTAAGATCGCGTCAATTGGACATTCTGGCTCACATACTCCGCAATCAATACATTCATCTGGATTGATCACTAGCATGTTCTCACCTTCGTAAAAGCAATCTACTGGGCATACTTCAACGCAATCAGTATGTTTACACATGATACAATCATCATTAACGATATAGGTCATTTTGAATACCTCTTTTTTTATTTTGTAATAATTATATATATATAACTATTTTAATTTAAACCCAAGCATTTTATTTGTCATTGTATAGGTATAAAAAAAGGCTGAACAAATGCTCAGCCTTTTAAATCTATAGCTTAGTTAGAGATTAAGAAGCTTCTGCTTTGTCTTCTTCATCATCGCTTTTCTTATCTGCTTTTTCTTGTTCTTTTTTCTTTTTAGCAGCTTTTTTCTTATCTCTGATAATCTTCGGATTCTCTTCGTTTTTAACGTGATCGCCTTCTACTAACACTTCAACAACGTCATCTTCGCCTGGTATATCAAACATTGTGTCTAGTAATAAGCCTTCTAAGATAGATCTTAATCCACGAGCACCAGTTTTTCTCTCAATTGCTTTCTTGGCAATTTCATTTAACGAGTCGTCTGTGAAAGTTAATTCTACATCTTCCATCTCAAATAAACGTTTATATTGTTTAATCATTGCATTTTTAGGTTCAGTTAAGATTTTAACCAATGCATCTTCATCTAAATCAGTCAATGTTGCAATAACAGGTAGACGACCAATGAATTCAGGGATTAAACCAAATTTCAATAGATCTTCTGGTCTAGCTTCCGCTAGAAGATCGCCAGTTTTTCTTTCTTCTGGACCACGTACATCGGCACCAAAACCAACAACTGTATCACGACCACGTTCAGATACGATTTTATCTAAGCCAGCGAATGCACCACCACAAATAAATAATATATTTGTTGTATCAACTTGTAAGAATTCTTGTTGAGGGTGTTTACGACCACCTTGTGGCGGAACACTTGCAACAGTACCTTCCATTAATTTCAATAATGCTTGCTGTACACCTTCACCAGATACATCACGAGTAATTGATGGATTGTCTGATTTACGGCTTACTTTATCGATCTCATCAACATAAACTATACCACGTTGGGCAGTCTCTACGTTGTAATCAGATGCTTGTAATAGTTTTAATACAATGTTTTCAACATCTTCACCAACATAACCAGCCTCGGTTAAGGTTGTTGCATCAGCCATTGTAAATGGAACGTCAATAATACGAGCTAATGTTTGGGCAAGTAATGTTTTACCACAACCTGTTGGTCCAACTAACAAAATATTTGATTTCGCTAATTCTAAGTCATTGCCTGCTCTTTGAGATTCTTCTAATCTTTTGTAATGATTATGCACAGCAACAGATAATACTCTCTTTGCTCGTACTTGTCCGATTACGTAATCATTTAATACTTTGTTGATTTCTTGTGGAGTAGGGATCCCATTTCCAGATGAAACTAATTGTGTTTTATCTTCTTCATGAATAATATCCATACATAATTCAACACATTCATTACATATAAAAACATTTGGTCCTGCGATTAGTTTCCTAACCTCATGTTGGCTTTTGCCACAAAATGAACAGTATAAAGTATTTTTTGTATCGCCAGAGCTTGCTTTACTCATAAGATGTTATTCCCTCTTGTTATTTATTGCTTTCATAAGCACTTAATTATAGGTTAGACTAATCATTCAAAAATGCCAAGTTTAAATATTAATAAAAATGACATATGGACTACTATTATGAATTATAAAGAGCTATTAATGAATTTTGAGTTAATGGATGATTGGGAAGATAAATATCAATACTTAATTGATTTAGGTAAACAGCTACCAGTTATGCCAGAGGAACTTAAAATTGACGCAAACATAGTCAAGGGATGTATGAGCAGAGTATGGCTAGATATACAATCAAACCAAGATGCTCTAAGTATAAGAGCAGATAGCGATGCTCATATTGTGCGGGGATTGATAGCAATATTGCTAATCTTATTTAATAATAAAACAAAATCAGAAATTTTAAACATAAACATAGATGAAGTTTTTTTAGAAATTGGATTAAATGAGCATCTATCACCAAATCGAAGAAACGGTTTTTTAGCAATGATTGATAGAATTAAGAATTATTGATTTATCATTATGGATTGGTCAATAAGATTGTATTGATCATTAAAGAATGGGTTATCAGGTGTATACTCGATCTGAATAAACATCACACTTTCTGTACCAGATAAGAAATGGCCAAAGTGATAGATAATTTTATCTTCGCTATTAATAGTATAGCCAGAGATTGTTGACCATTTTAAGGAACCAGTACCAGCAGAGAAGTTAGAAGCAATATCTTGTAAGTATAGGTCTTTATACATTGTAGCTAACTTACCCTTCATATTTTCTTGGTTCAGGCCAATTATATAATCTTGTTCAGCTCTTAGGCAGTAAATTTTAACATCTATATAATCAAGAGTTCCAATTTCTACTCTTTTATAAAAAGCTTTTTCACCCCATGCAGAGAAATCTAATGGGGAAGGCGGTAAGAATTTTGGATTTTCTTTGCTTTTTCTCCAAACCGTTCCAACTGTTGGCGGTTCAGGTAGTTTTAATTTATAATCACAACTTGGATAGGAGTATTGATATCCATCTGGATATCTCTTATCCGCAGCATTGGCGCTACTTATATTTGTAGTAGCGATAAATAGGATAGATAAACAAATTGATAGAATCCGATTAAAAGTCATAACGAGATAGTTCCTTAGAAATTATAAAACATTACTAATTATAGCATATATCAAATAGAATTTGATTAAAATTTAAAAAATTTCTTTTTTTCTTTAATCGGTTTTAAAACTTCAGGCTTTTTTAAGGCACTATTATCAATGGTATAAGAACTTTTTATCCCAATGGATGCTTTATTGTTCTTTATCCAAGTATCAGCACTATCATATCCGTCTTGTTTCATAGCCTCTAAGCTTTCAAGCTTAAAATGAAGGAAGTTAAGTCCTGTAACATCTGGCGCATTCTCATTGCTTATTAAATGCGTATTTATTTTCTTTAAGCCAATCGATTCTGCCGCAGCTGGGTTACGATCATATTTTTGATTATCAATTTGAATGGTCTCGACATCTTTTCTAATTGAGCCATTCATATAGTGAATCGATACTTTTTTAGAAAGCTTAATTTTATCAGATTCTTTATTTTTTTTACTGGCGTCTTTTGGTACGGTTTGAACGATTAGAATATCATCAGCTATGTTTTCTTTTAATGGCGCCATAACTGGGTTATCAGACATTCCACCATCCCAGTAATTTATACCATCAATTTTAACTGGCGGAAATAAACCAGGGATAGCGCAGGAAGCAGCGATTACATCTGGACTCAGCTTATCTCTTGTAAATACTACATCACGGCTATTTTCTAAATCACTTGTACCGATATAGATTGGAATTCCGGATTTATTCTTGTTAACTTTTTCAAAATCAATAACTTTATCAACCCGTTTTTGAATACGCATTTCGCGCACTTTTTCTTTAAACTTTTTAGTTAAAGATAAGCCAACAATTGCCGCCATTCCGGCTTGCATATTCGGCTCAATCTTCTTTAAGAAATTAGTTGGGTCGACTTCTTTAAGCTTATCACCAATCCTGCGAGATGTTTTAGCGCCTGGAATATCATCCCATAAATCATCATATGAGATCTCTTCCCATAGCTTTCTTAAATCTTCGATAGCTTCTTTTCTGCCACCACGATCAAGCCCATTTACAACGGCAATTGCATTTAATGCGCCAGCACTTACGCCACTAATTCCAGTGATCTCAATATCATCTTCTTCTAATAGGCGTTCCAATACACCCCAAGTAAAAGCACCATATGCTCCACCACCTTGCAGGGCAATTGCAATTTTTTTCTTATCTTTTGACATTAGATACTCCATATATATAATTAATTAGGGGATTATATACATAAGAGTTGGATAAATCAAGTATCTAGTTCTAACCCTTGATTTATATCAGCAATTTTCTGCTCGCCAGTTGCCATGTTTTTAACTTCATGATCTTGACCTTCTTTGAAAGGTGGGAACCAGATATAAGGAATCCCTTTTTTCTCTGCGTAAGAAAGCTGTTTCTTTATTTTACTAGCAGAATGGAATAGCTCAACTTTATGCCCAAGCTTCCTTAAATTCTTTGCTGCATCATAGGCAGTGTCTTGCATTTCTTCACTAGGTACAATTACCAGAATTTCAGCAGGAGATTTTCTACTGGTTTCTAATAAATCTTTATCTAACATCCAAGCAAAAATACGGCTAACACCAATTGAAACACCAACTCCAGGTAGTTTCTTATTGATGTAAGATGCTGCTAAATCATTATATCTTCCACCTGAACCGACTGCTCCAAATAAAGGATCATCAATGAATACAGCTTCAATAACAGTTCCAGTATAATAATCAAGCCCACGTACCATTGATAAATCAATCATTAGGTTTTCAACTGGGATATCTTTTAATAATCTTTTTGCAACATATTCAAGCTCTTCTAAACCTTCCATCATTAAATCATTCTCAATATTTAATGATTTAACTGTCTCTATGAAGCTTAAATCAGATACTTTTACCTTCGCAAGTTTTAAAGATTGCTCTGCCATATCATCGGATAGGTTAAGTTCTTCCATTAGGGCAGTCTTAACTCCATCTGCACCAATCTTGTCAATCTTATCTAATATTCTAGTAGTTGATTGAATATCTGTAATACCAATAGCCGTTAAATAACCAAATAATATCTTACGATTACTAATTTTGATTTGAACAGGTGGTAGATTTAATGCTTGATATATCTCATGCATAATCAATGGCATTTCTGCATCAAAAGATATTGGAAGATTATCAATGTTGATTACATCAATATCACATTGCCTAAATTCTCTAAATCTACCTTTCTGTGGTCTCTCGCCACGCCATACTTTTTGCATTTGGTAACGTTTAAAAGGAAAGACTAGATCATTGAAATGTTGGGCTGTATATCTTGCAAATGGAACGGTTTGATCAAAATGGAGAGCTAATCTTGCATCGGATTGATCTTTTTCATCAGCTTGCAATCTAGTTAATGTATAAATTTCTTTATCCGCATCGCCACCTTTGGCAGAGATTACTTCTAGTTCCTCAACAGCAGGGGTCTCAATTGAACAAAAGCCATAGCTTTCGAATATATTACGAATTTTATCAAGCCATTCTAATTCAATTAATCTTTCTTCTGGAAGATATTCTGGGTAACCGCTTATTTGTTTCGGTTTATATATTTTGCTCATTTTTTTGTTTTTCTTGTTCTATCCTGTTTCTTATCTAAAAACAGCTTGGTTAAGTTATCAATTAAGGCATCGCCCAAAGATTCTGCATCACGTATTGTTACTGAATTTGTATAATATTTTGTAACATCATGTCCAATACCAATTGCGAATAATTCAATATTGCTCTTATTCTCAATGAATTTTATTACTTTTACAAGATGATCTTCTAAAAAATCTTGGGGATTGCTAGATAAGGTAGAATCATCAACTGGAGCACCATCTGATATCACCATTAATATCTTTCTTTGTTCATATCGGCTTTTTAGCCTCTTATGAGCCCATAATAATGATTCGCCATCGATATTTTCTTTTAATATTCCTTCTTTTAACATTAAGCCTAAATTCTTATGGCTATGTCGCCATGGGCTGTCAGCAGATTTATATATAATATGGCGTAAGTCATTTAATCGGCCTGGATTTTTGGCTTTGCCGTATGAAATCCATTTCTCACGTGATGTACCGCCTTTCCAAGTTTTCGTAGTAAAGCCTAAGATCTCAGTTTTAATGGAACAGCGCTCTAATACTCTGGCTAATATATCAGTACTGATTGCGGCGATTGAAATTGGTCGCCCACGCATTGATCCTGAATTATCAATAAGTAAGCTTACAACCGTATCTTTAAATTCCATCTTGCTTTCTTGTTTATAGCTAAGCGGTTGATCGGGGTCGATTATAATTCGGGCTAGTTTAGCACTATCTAATAATCCTTCTTCCAAATCGAATTGCCATCTTCTTTGTTGTTGGGCCATTAATTGACGTTGTAATTTATTGGCAAGCTTGGTTACGATCTTCTGCATCCCTGTGATTTGGCTATCTAAGTTCTGACGCAGTTCGGATAATTCGAGTGGGGGACAAAGATCGGATGCTTTAACGATCTCATCAAATTCATCAGTATAGATGTGATAATTACCCGCATCAAAACCATTTGGATCTAAGTTAGATTTTTGGGAATTGGGGCTATCGCCATTGCTATCTAATTCTTCATCACCATCATCATTTAATCCAGCCGCTTCCATCTCGGTGCTTAAGCTCTGCTGCCCATCATCATCTTCGCCACCTTGCATCATATTATTTTCTTGCGATTGATTGGCTTGTTCACTCTGATTATCTTCATCATCAGGATCGTTCTCATCGCCGTCATTATCATCTTCGTTAACATCGCTATTGGCATGGGGCAGGTTAAAGCTATCTAATAATTTATTAATGGATAGTGAATATTTATCTTGGGAGCTTATATGTTTGATTAGCTCATTAATTAAAGCATCAGGGACTTTATAATCTGCTTTACAAGCGTCAGCCAAGCCATTGAAATCTTTTGTATTGCTAAGCTCACTCTGTAAGATAATAGGTAGAGCAAATTCAATTGGTATTTTATTTTGATTTTGAATGTCTTTATAGGCATTAAGTGTTTTTATTTTGATATTTTCTTTTGCGCCAATGAATTCTTCAGAGCCTATATTCTCATATCTTAAAATCTCTAAATTATCAAAAATTAACTTGGATATTGGATGTTGTGGTTTGTTCTTATTATAAATATCTGAATCATGATGCTTTATCCGCATAGCAATAGAATCGGCAAAACCCCGAATGCTTTGTTCATTAGCTTCATTGATTTCAGGCAGAACAACTTTATTACCAAATATAAAAGCATTCTCACCTTGGAAAGTTACATCAATGTCATTATTGCCTGATATTGCTTTTATGGTAGATGTAATAGCATTTTTGAATTTCTGTTCTGTTTCATCTAATTCTGATGCCATAAAATTATCCTGAATAGACCGCTTTTAATACGAGATCTGTGCCAAAACATCTTTGGTAATATTCTGCAATTGTTGGTTTTTCTAAATCGTCACATCGGTTTAGGAATGATAATGCAAAACTATGTTTCAAATCATCAAATATCTCATGATTCTCTGCCCAATTTATAACGGTTCTTGGTGACATTAAAGTCGATAGATCCCCATTTATAAAGCCTTCTCTGGTTAGATTGGCAAGTTTCACCATATTACTGATAATTTTTTTACCGGAAGCATTATTATAATTTGCACATTTGGCAAGAACGATATTTTCTTCTGCTTGGTTAGGTAGGTAATTCAAGCTAGAGATTATATTCCAACGATCAAGTTGAGCTTGGTTTATCTGCTGAGTTCCATGATATAGACCAGTGGTATCGCCAAGCCCAATTGTATTGGCAGTTGCAAACAATCTAAAGGAAGGGTGGGGTGTGATTACTTGGTTTTTATCTAGTAATGTCATCTTACCATCTTCTTCTAGTAATCTTTGAATTACGAACATAACATCTGGACGACCCGCATCATATTCATCGAATACTAAAGCAACTGGGTTTTGCATTGCCCAAGGCAATAAACCGGCTTTGAAATCAGTAATCTGTTTACGATCTTCGGTTAAGGTTATGGCATCTTTACCAATCAAATCAATTCTACTGATATGGCTGTCTAAGTTAATTCTTAAACATGGCCAATTCAATCTAGCCGCTACTTGTTCAATATGAGATGATTTTCCAGTACCATGATAGCCTTGTAACATTACGCGGCGGTTATATTTAAATCCTGCCAATATTGCCAGAGTTGTTTCCTTATCGAAAACATAATTCTTATCAATCTCTGGAATATATAGATGCTCACTTTCCAATAGCTTCTCATCTAATTTAAAAGCTGGCACAGTCATGTTTTTATCAACATCTATCTTGAATGTATCTGATACGGATATTTCTACTTTATCTAGGCTCATTTTTTTTCCAATATGCTATATCTCTCATATGCTACTTTCAGCAATGAATAAGAATGATTGATTTTTTTGAAAATCTCTTCTGCTTCTTTATTATCTCTATTTTGATCGGGATGATATTTTTTTGCCAGTTCTTTATATCTTTTTCTAACTACTTCCCAAATAATTGGTGGCTCTAGACCCATTACTGATAATGCTTCTAATTCAGGTTCAGGCATTCTGTTATTAAGATAGTTACGCTTGGCATCATCAAAATTCTCTGCCCCATCATATCTAAAGCCTTCATAGGTTCTAGAACGCAGATTCTCTTCATGTAGGGGAGATGCACCAGCTTGCCAAGTCGGTCTATCCCAAGTCATGTCTTTATACATCTGTTTTTCGATATCAACTTCTGACATGCCTTCAAAATAATTCCAATTTTTATTATATTCTTGGACATGATTTAAGCAGAACCAGAAATGTTCATCAGTATTAACCCTAGATTTTGGTGCCTTATGCTCTCCATTTGCTGGACAACCAGGTATATCACAACCCCTTTGGTAAAAAATCTCTTCACCAAATAATTCAAAATCTACTTTCCGTTTTTTATATTTCATACTAAGTTCGATTATCCGTTCTAAATAATTTGTGAGTGAGAGTATATGTCAGTACAACAAGAAATTGAAGAAATATTACAAAAAAGATTTAACCCAAGTTTTTTAAAAGTAACAAATGATAGCCATAAGCATAGAGGTCATGCTGGCGATAATGGTACTGGTAGTAGCCATTTTTCTGCATTGGTAGTATCAGATGAATTTGAGGGCTTAAATTTAGTCAAAAGACAGCAAGAAGTTTACAAAGCATTAGGTGATTATATGAAAGATATAATTCATGCATTGGCTTTAAAGACTATGACTGATCTAGAATATAATAAGATAAAGAATGCCTTATAATTGAAATATGAGTCATTTTTGCAACAGTTTTATATAAGTACCTATAAAAATTGAATATTTATCCTATATTCATAGCAAATCACTTGACCTAGCGAATCAGTTATGATTCCATAGAGCAATGGATATGATTAATGATTTAAAATATTTGGTAAAACATTGGATGGGAAGCTTTCTAAGCTTTTTGCTATTATTTTATTTTATCTTTCATATCGCATATGGGGATAGGGGATATTTTGCTCTGAAAAGATTAAATCTTGAGCTTAGTAATCTAGAAGCATCCCATCAAAAGCTAACTACTGATCGTAAGGCCTTAGAGCATCGTGTAAAATTACTACGTCCAACAAGCATTGGTTTAGATATTTTAGATGAGAGATCAAGAGAAGTGCTTGGTTTAATTGGCGATGGCGAATATATAATCCTATCAGAATAAGAAAATCTATATTTCAATTATCAATATTAACTAAATTATGAATCCCGGCTTTAAATAGATGGGCTTTTTCTTTTAGAATCTTGGGATATACTTGAATATCATTCATTTTTGATAATTTTACCCAGCTAAAAATATTACCATTATCATCGGTATCAGGTATGCCATTAGGATCTTCGATAGTTACATGAAAGCACATGTTTAACTCATGAGATTTGTTTCCATTTAAAGTAAAGTAATTCTCAATTATTCCTGCAAATCTAAATTGATTAGTATCTAGTTTTATATTTATCTCTTCTTCAACCTCTCTTAACAAAGCGTTTTGGGCAGTTTCTCCAAATTTAACTCTACCACCGGGCATGAAATAATAATCTTCATATTTATTACTTGTTAAGAGGATACTATCTTGGTTGAAGATAAAATAGGTAGAGCGATAGTTAAATATCCCATTTTTAGTTGAAATGGTTAGGTCTTCATTGCTCATCTTTATAATCCCTCAATAATAAAAAAGGCTTAAACAATTAAGTTCAAGCCTTTTTTGAATTCTAAATTAGCTTAAGTATTACTTAGCGTTACCTGTGCTAGGCGAGCTAGAGGCTAGAGTTTTTTTGCTATGTACAGACATTGAAGATAGAGCATTAGCACGGCTAGTTGCAAGTGTTGCAATTGTCTTACCAGCATTTGTGCCAGCAAATTGTGTTTTTAATGCGTTTTTTGCGTTTTGTGTACTCATATCATTCTTCCTTTTATTTTAAAGTTTTATATGTCGTCTATACATTGTTAATGAATATATCTACAGCTTCATTATGTCCTAGATTTTTTAACACGTCAAGGAACGAATATTCTGGATATAGTTTTAATTCATCTAGTTCATATGCGATAGCACATAAAGAAGCAAGCTTATCTGCTTGTTTTTCCACGGCAATTTTAATGTGTTTCTCAACTGGATCAGTAGAATTTGCAAGCAATTTTCCAGATTTTTCCTGTTCATAATCTTTTAGTAAACTTGCGATAAGAATCATAAGAATCGGTATATCCTTCCGATTCTTGTTGCTTAAACTTACATATAACTCTTTTTTACTTGGTAAATATGTAGTGTCTTCACTTGTATAGATTAGCTTAATAGATA
Organism: uncultured Alphaproteobacteria bacterium; assembly: GCA_937941575.1. Lineage (GTDB taxonomy): Bacteria > Pseudomonadota > Alphaproteobacteria > Micavibrionales > CSBR16-224 > CALDHH01. The sequence continues at coordinate 18,663 of CALDHH010000076.1, forward strand.
GATCTTCTGCGCCAACTAAGTTAAATAACTTTTGCCCTTCGACAGACATCTCCAATATTTTCAAGGCTTCGCTAATCATATCAGCATTAGATTGCTCACTAGGCTTCTCAAAATTAGATAGCGGCCTTAATGCATTATTTAAAGAATCTAAGCTTTCTTTATTGTTTTCCATGTATGTAATCCTTAAAATCTATAGTTTCTCACCGGATATCCAGCTATATTGATCAGCCTCGTTCGGCATATGAACGCCTTTTAATAATAATTTTTGGTTCTTAACTGTTATAATACCTTTTTTTGTAATTTGAATTGTGGCAGAAATTAAACTATGCCCATAATATAGGGTTCCATGCACCAAGAAAACTCGGTTTATTTCATCTTCTTTTATTTGAATTGGGTGATAATGCTCGATTACATTCTTTCGATATGCTTCAGACATTGATTTCATAAAATTTGGGTTTTCAGGTTGGTGGATTAAGAATATATCTCCATCATCACCTTCGGCATTTTCAAACACAAAATCTACATATTGGATAATATTATCTGTATTTAAATTCATAAATTCAAGGTCATTTACTTTATAAATCTGCGATGCAGTACCATCCATGGCATAGAAGTCAGTACCATTACTTAAGTAATACATTACAAAGCAAGGTAAGGTCATGTAATTGGTTAATTTATAAAGTTTGAATTCTTCGTAAAAGCTTAAATTGCAGACTAGAACTTCGGTCGAAGACTTAGAAAAAACGACAGCATCACTACGGGATTTTAGCTTATCTAAAACCTCATGACTATCTTCTCTTTTTAATTTCTTCCATTTCATTATTTTAAGCACTTTTGATAATTTATCTTATTGTTCAAGAATATAACAGCTATATCATATAAGCAATAGGTTAATTTTCTATTGCTTCCAATGCTTTTAATATCAATGATGAATTAGCGTCAGGCTTATAGGCTTCCTCACTTAAGATTCTTTTGAACTTTTTTGTGCCTTTTTGACCTTGGAACAGGCCTAATATATGTCTTGTTATATCCTTTAATTTAACTTCACCTGATTTTAATTCTCGATCAATATACGGTATCAAATCTTGGATTACTTCATGGCGAGTTCTGATCTTGGCATTATTAAAAACTTGCTTCTCAATCTCTGCCAAGAAATAAGGGTTTTGATATGCTTCTCTGCCTATCATAATTCCATCAACATGTCCCAAATTCTCAGTTATATGATCCATATTGGTAATGCCACCATTTAGGGAGATGTTTAAATCAGGGAAGTCCTTTTTTAATCTTATAACCCAATCCCATTTTAAAGGCGGGATAGTTCTATTCTCTTTTGGACTTAAGCCATTTAACCAAGCTTTTCTGGCATGGACAATAAATGTATCACATCCTTTATCTGCAATTACCCCTGTAAAATCGACAAGCTCTTGATAGCTCTCTTGCTCATCAACTCCAATTCTGTTCTTTACAGTAATGGGGATATCAACTTCTTGCATCATAGCATCAACACAATCTGCTACAATCTCGGGTGATTTCATTAAGCAAGCGCCAAACGATCCTTTCTTAACTCGATCACTTGGGCAACCACAATTTATATTGACTTCATCATAACCGTAATTCTCAGCAATCTTGGCTGATTTTGCTAAATCCTTTGGGTCAGAGCCACCTAATTGTAATGCGAGTGGGTTTTCTTCTGGGCTATATTCCATATGGAATTTTATATCGCCATGAATTAATGCGCCGGTTGTTATCATTACTGTATATAATAATACATTAGGAGAGATTAAGCGGAGAAAATAACGATCATGTCGATCGGTCCAGCCCATCATTGGGGCAACGGATATTCTTCTATCGATAGTTTTATTATTTGTAATTTTATCAGACATGTTTTTTCTATATAAAGATTTGATTATAGCGAAAATTAGTTATAGATTAATTGGTAACCTTATTCAAAGTAAATATAGATCGAGCCATGAAAAAAATTATATATATATTCACGATATTACTATTAATATCCAATCCAATATCGGCGGAAGAGCAATCTCCGAAATTTAATCATACCAATTTGGAAATACCACGTTTTGTAAGCTTGGGTAGTAATAAGATAAATTTAAGAACAGGGCCTGGTAAAAGATATCCAATTGAATGGGTGTTTAAGAAAAAAGGAATGCCTGTTGAGATTATCCAAGAATTTGATACTTGGCGGAAGATTAAAGATAAAGAAGGCAATACTGGCTGGGCTCATAAAAACTTAATTTCTGGGAAAAGAACTGGGATATTAATTGATGAATATATCATCTTAAAAAAACCAATCCATGATGCAAAGCCTATTGCTAGAGTAGAAAAGGGTGTTATAGTTAGCTTAGAGAATTGTAAACTAAATTGGTGTAAAGTTGAAATTAGTGGTTATAAAGGCTGGATAGAGCGAACAAAAATCTGGGGTGTTTATCCAAAAGAAAAAATATAAATTAGAGAGTTATTCGGAGAGATATATTGGCATTAGATAGCAAAGAACAATTAGAAGAAGCAAAACTTGTTTATGAAAGAGTAAAGCTAGCAGCCCAGAACCCTGATGGTGATATAGATAATAATATAATCGTTATGATCTTATCGGGTATGCTAACTGAAACCTTATTAGATTACGAAGAGCCAGATGCAATTATGGAACAAAGCTTTTATCGTATTGCTGATTTTCTAAAGCTAGATCCGATGGCTGGTGAAATTCCAGAAGATGAAATGCCAACCCCACAGAATATCGATAGATTTATTGAAGTTGGTAGAAAAATATCAAAACTTTCTGCTGTCAATCTACCTGATGAAATGGGTGATATGCATGAGATTGTAATTGCAATTATTATCAAAGAATTCCCAGAAATCATGAAATCTGATAAAGGTTGCAAAGACCCATTCAGATTAATGGTTGAAATGGTAATCGCAGGCTTAGTATTCGAGATGGCAGTACAAGAATTCTGTGATACAATCATCGAAGACTTTATTGGTGAGCAGAAATGGGATGTAAAGAATGCAATTTATGCAACTGGCTTTATTTCTGGCTCATATTTAAAAGAAGCAATTGATCTATATAAGCTAGATAGAAAAATATCTGAAGATGGTATTATCGATGTAATGGTAAGCGAAGCAGGTAGAAACGGTATCGATGGTAAAAGAGATTGGTTAGGCTTGGGCGTATCAAATGATGAGGGCAAAAACTCTGAGCTAAATGATATAGATAAAAAGAAATTCAAAGATTTAAAAGCAAAATTTGAAGAATTCTATGAGATAGTAGAGATGGACGACCCATACGCAAAATCAACAATCCTATCCAAATCTCTGGGTAGGTTAGTTGCCATCGTATTATTTGAAGAAAAAGTAAAAATGCAACAAAGCGCAATTAAATCAATTGCGGGAACTGGATTCTTAAGGGGATCTGTTTAAAA
>CALDHH010000077.1 GCA_937941575.1 uncultured Alphaproteobacteria bacterium
TTTAAACTCAATGTGAATTACAAAAAAAAGAAGCCATTAAGGCTTCTTTTTTTTGTAATTAATGGCGCGAGTGACGGGACTTGAACCCGCGACCTCCGGCGTGACAGGCCGGCGCTCTAACCAACTGAGCTACACCCGCGTATTAATTAGAATGTATTATTTCGCTTATTTTGACCTTTTTGTCAACGAGAAAGATTACTTTTTTTAACTTTTTTTGCATTTAATCCATATTTACTTTGTAATCTTTCTTTATTACTTAGCAACCAATGACCAGCCAGAGCCGTTTTCATGTCTTTTAACTCGCTTTTTTGTACTTTTGAAATAAATTCATCCGACTTCATAATTACAGTCTTGATGCTTTCACCTTCTTCTTCTTTCCCGTGAATGCCCCCTGCTTTGCTCATATCAACAATAGCCATGATTATTGATATTTTCTCCGATGTACCGCCTGGGCTTACATATGCGCCTGCATGGATGGTTTCTAAGGTATTAATTGTAACACCTGTCTCTTCTTCCATTTCACGCTTCCCTGCTTCTATTGCGGTTTCGCCTTCATCAATTGCTCCCGCAGGTAGCGCATCTTCATAAGGGTCTTCATTTGCAGCCAGAATACCACTACGCATTTCATTGACTAGCAATACTTCATCACGTATTGGATCGTAACCTAATACAGTTACCGCATGTCCACGTTCGAAATTCAATCTTATTAAATCATGTGTACCGCCACCATGTTTATCAGCTTTTATATTGAATTGATCTACTTTGAAAAATCCGTCGAATACTCTTTCTTTTTTTGTAACTTTTGCTTTCATTTTTTTAATCCTTTTTAAAGTTGTTTGTAAATCTATTAGCAATTGGAAGCCTTAGATCCTTACCTCTGACTGCCCTTGAAGTTGTTTTTACTCCTGGCGCTGCCTGATTCTGTTTATATACTGCAATTTTCATTAACCATAGCACACGATTTACCACTTCTTCGCTATAGCCAGCATTAATTATTTCTTGCATAGACTGTTTTTGTTCAATTCTTCGCTCTAGCATATCGTCTAATTCTTCATATGGCGGTAGCGAATCTTGATCTGTTTGATCCTCCCTTAATTCTGCTGATGGCTCTTTCTCAATAATATTCCAAGGCATAACATATGCTTTCCTGCCTTGACCGACATCACTAGAATCATTCTGCTCAATATCTAATCCATATGGAGAATTCTCATTCCGCCAAGCTGATAGCTCATATACTTTAGTTTTATAAACATCTTTAATTGGGTTAAAACCACCATTGGTATCCCCATATAAAGTACAATAACCAACTGCAATTTCTGATTTATTACCAGTTGTTAGCAACATCCAATTATGTTTGTTACTTAAAGCCATTAATTTTGTACCCCGAATCCTTGATTGCAGATTTTCCTCAGTTACATCTTCCTCTTTACCTTCAAATTCAGGCTGTAGAGTTTTCATCAATGCATCATAACTATCTTTGATTGGCAGAGTTCTAATATCTGTAACTCCCATTCTAATTGCCGCATCATCTGCATCATCATTACTGCTGTCAGACGTATATTGAGATGGTAGTCTTACCAAATGCACCCGGTCTGGACCCAAGGCATCAACTGCGATTGCAGCCACGATTGCTGAATCTATTCCACCTGACATTCCAATCACTACATCACTAAACCCAGTTTTTGCAACATAATCTTTGGTACCAAGAACTAATGCTTTCCAAAGAGTTTCATTCTCACATCCTGTATCAGCCATTTTACCTGGCTGGATAGATAAATCCCCATTTGGATATTTATCGCATTCTATAATCGTTAAATCTTCTTCCATTACTGGTGCTTGGAATAGAGTCTTACCTGATTTTGATATTGCAAAAGATGCACCATCAAAAACTAATTCATCTTGACCACCGATTTGATTCAGATAGATAATATCTAAATCATTTTCTTCTACTCTTTTTAATGCAACTTCATTAAATCTTTTTTCAAGCTTACCAGTTTCAAAAGGTGATGCGTTCATTGATATTAGCAATTCCGCCCCATCACCTTTTAATTTAGCTGAGACATCTGGCAACCAAGTATCTTCACAAATCATAACACCTAATTTATAGCCTTTAAACTCAACTGGTTTTACATTTTCAAGCAAACCATTGCTGAAATTTCTTTTCTCATCAAAAACACCATAATTTGGTAGATGAGATTTTTTAATTATTTGCTTTATTTCACCATTCTCTAAAACAAAGGCAGCATTATATATCTTTCTAACCCCATCTTCAAATTCAACATGAGGCGATCCTACTACTAATGCTGGGCCATCTTTCGTCAGTTTTGCTAATTCATTTACTGACCATTCTGCCGCATCTAACAGATCTGGATCTTCGACTAAATCTTCTAATGGATAGCCTGTTACTGATAATTCTGGAGTAATTACTATATCGCTGTCTTTTGCTTGTTTCCAAAAATCTAATATCTTATTCATATTACCTTTTATATCACCCACAGTCGTATTTATCTGTGCAACGCCTATTTTTAATTTATCTGCCATTTTTTAAACCTTTATCTAATTTTTTATTGTTTAATATATCTGATGATCTCTTAATTTTTAGCTTACCTATATCCACATATTGCTTAAATACGTCTAATTTAATAACATCTTTAATATTGCCTGATTTTGCTCTGCCTTCTACATCTGTCCCGATACCTTTGACTAAATCTTCCAAGACGATTACTGAACAACCGCGTTGTAAATAACCCAATATCGCGTCATGAACACAATAATCAGACGCAACCCCAATTATTATAACTTCTGCTTTTGCATCTATTTGGTTTTTATTCATGAATTCATCTCTTGGAACTGAATTAATATCTAAACCATCTTTGCTATTTCCAATTTTACACAGATTATTATAAGCTAAACCTTCATCATTTTCTAAACCAGTTTCAATTTGTTTATCTGCCCACATATTAAACAAGTTTTTTAACATGTAATATTTAGGTATTGATTTATTTAGGCTTTCTTCATCAATTGATAAATCCCAGCCCTTACTTCCATATGCACAATGGATTGGAAATAATCCAGATTCTTCACTGCCTATATAAGTAGAGCTAAAATGCGTATCCAATTTAAACAAAGCAAAGTCAATATTATCAATCTGCTGTAGAAACTTATTAATTCTCTTTATTATTGGTTCTGCCTCATTAATTGATAATGCACCATTTGATTTTATAAAATCATTTTGGACATCTACTATATCTAATATTCTTTTCTTCATCATTTCTTCCTTAAACCTAAGATCATCTTACGGCGCTTGTTAAATAGTTTCTCTTCTAATCCTGTTACATATAAATGCGGGTTAATTAATCGCTTATGAGTTTTATCAAGCAAGCTTAAATTTTCTTTTGCTCTTATCTTTGCTTGATGAACTGTTTCAATCTTACCTATAAGCTTGCCGTTCTTAAAGAATTGTTTAATTGGTCTATAAACATTTGTGCCTTTATTAAATGTCTCCCTTAAGGTTTCATCTATTTTACGAATCGATAAGATGTCTCGGTTTAGTTTTCCACCTGATATTGGATCTTTGTCTAGATTTGATATTATTGTATCGCCATCAAATCTAAGCTTGCCATCCTCTTTCTTTAAATATCTTAAAACATCTAACTCACCTGGAATTGTCGTTTTAATTTGCTGTTCTGAAATTTTAATCACATCACGTACATATTTATGAATATCTTCTGGTGATTTCTTACCCTTTCGAATAGCCTCTATTGATTTATCAATTTCATTCTGACTAACATCGCCTTTATAAACTGCACCTAATTTATAAACTCCACCCAATGCCGGCTGAGACTTTGACGTTGCAAGATTAGTTCCGATTCCCCAAATATCAATTTTAGCTCCCTGTTTCTTTAGGGAAGATATTGTTTCTTCATCCAAATCATTTGATGCTGCAATTTTAGCATCTTTAAAACCTGCATCATCTAATATCTTTCTAGCCTCACTTGACAAATATGCAAGATCTCCAGAATCTAATCTAATCCCTTTCATTGTAACTCCAAGCTCAATACATGCTTGAATTGCTTTTTTAACTCCTTCTAACGTGTCATATGTATCGACTAAGAATATACCATTATAAGGTACTGCTCCTGCATAATCTCTAAATGCTTCCAATTCATCTTCATAAACCATCACTAGCGCATGAGCAAAAGTTCCAGAAGTTGGAATACCGTAATATTTACCAGCCAACATATTTGATGTTGATGATGATCCACCTATATATGAACCTCTTGATGATTCTAAACCACCTAAAGATTGCGCTCTTCTAAGTCCAAATTCTAATATTGGAGCGCCCTCTGCCACTTCTACTAGCCTTGATGCCAAAGTAGCAAACAAACTCTGAGAGTTCATGATGTTTAATATTGCAGCTTCAACCATCAAACATTGCCACAAAGGTCCTTTGATTCTAAATATTGGTTCATCGGGAAAGGCTAGCTCACCTTCTGGCATTGCATCAACTGTTAACTCAAGCTTGGATTCTTTTAACATTTTTAAGAAATCATCTGAATATAGCCTTACCATCTCACCTGTTTCTGGATTCGGTATTTCAATTTTTTTTAAAAAATCTATATCATCTTTATCAAATTTCCAGTTATTCAGCCAATCAAACACTATATTCTGTCCGGCAGTGATTAAGTAACCACCATCAAAGGGATTCTTTCTTATAAAGGAATGGAAGGTTGTTATCTGCTCGTGTTTATTATTGGCAAAGAAGGCTTGGCTCATTGTTACAGCATATTGGTCAGCCCATAAAGGGCCGTGCATAGCCAATATATCTCTTTTTTTATTCTTATCTAACATCTTTTTTCCTTTAGTTTATACTCTATATGAGTATTTTATATACTCTTTCTGAGTATATAGCAATATATAAAATATATAATTAAAAATAATTTTTATTTTAAATTAAGTTTTTACTTATAAATACAGCTTGAAATCGTTGATACGCATAAAGTTATATATTTATTAATTATATTCAGGTAAGGTAATAAAAGTGAAAAAATATTCACGTTAATTATTTATTAACTACTTATGTGAGTTAATAGTAATTAAGCGAGAGGAAGTAATCCTTATCGTATACATAACCATAAACAACCCTAGGAAAGGAATTTATTATGGCTCAAGGTATTAATTTAACCGCCGCTCTGAGAGCGAATCTATCAAGTCTACAGAACACATCTGCATTAACAGCGAGGACACAGAACCGTTTGGCTACTGGTCTTGAAGTTAATAGTGCTTTAGATGATCCGAATGCATTTTTCGCATCACAAGCATTAAGTAACCGTGCTGGAGATTTGAATAAGCTTTTAGATGGTATTGGACAATCTATTCAGGTGTTAAAAGCAGCTGACCAAGGTTTAACAACTCTAACAACATTAGTAGAACAAGCGCAATCAATTGCTGAAACTGCTCGTGACCAAACTTCATCTTCCGCGATTGATACTGGTAACGTACTAGCTGCGACTACTGGTTCAACAGATATCCAAGGTGCTGGTGTAGTTACAACTGCTGATACATTTACTCTACAAGCTGGTCCTGACGCTCCTGTTACTCAGTTTACAATTGCTGCTGGCCAAACATTAGATGATCTTGCTACTGAGATTAACAAAGTTGCTAATCTTACTGCAAGAGTAATTATTGATGATGATGCTGGTACTGCACAACTTGAAGTACGTACTACTGATGGTTCTGACTTGATTGCTGCAGAGGGAACAAATACTCCACTTGCCAATCTTGGTTTAAACGTTGGTACAACAGTTGCTACAAACCAACCACCAGAAGATAGAGCTGAATTAGAATCAAACTATAACGAAATTAGATCTCAGATTGATGAATTGATCCAAGATACTGGTTACCGTGGAACTAACCTATTAGGTGGTGACAGTTTGGCCGTACAGTTTAACGAAGATAACTCATCTAACTTAGACATTGCCGGTGTTACATTTGACACTGCTGCAACTGGTCTTAACGTATCTGCTGCGATCTTTGATGGTGATGCAAATATTCAAGCTAGCTTGGACGAATTAGTATCATCTCTTGATAGCATTAGATCAACTGCTCGTACTTTTGGTAATAACTTGGCAACAATCCAAACACGTGAAGAGTTCACAAAAGGTATTGTGTCAACATTACAAGAAGGTTCAGATAAACTAGTATTAGCTGATTTGAACGAAGAAGGTGCAAACTTACTAGCCCTTCAGACTGCTCAGCAGCTTGGTACAACTTCATTGTCCCTAGCCTCTCAGGCTCAGCAGGCAGTATTAAGTTTATTCTAATAAACACAAAATTAAATGGAAAAAGGGTACTAAATGTACCCTTTTTTTGTGTTTATCACATTGAGTTAGTAATTACGAGCCTTGCAAGCGAAGTAAGAACCTTACGAAGACGTGCAGCAATCCAAACAAAATACACAACATTTAAATTTAAAAGCTGACAAATTAATCTCCATCAGCTTTTTTATGTTTTTAAGGGCAAATTTAAATAAGTAATAGACACATGAAAGCTTAAGGCTTAGCTGATCTAATAGAATTATTACCACCACTAGCCTGCTTAGTAAGATCTAATTCAATCCAAGCATTAAATCCATTTGGCCTAACAAATTTTACATCTTCTATAATTGGGTAAGAATCCTTTATATCCGCCTCTAGATCAGTGAATATAGAATTACCACTCGATGGTTCAGTATATCTAAGCTCAGCCTTTGAAAGCCTTACAGAAGCCTCAGATTCATCACAAGCAATTGCTCTAGTTATAGCAGCCTCAACCAAAGGCTTAACAATTCTACGAAAAGCCCCAGATAATATTTTTTGTCTGTCTGTGCTGTAGCTAATCACAGCTCCACTTGAATTACTCTTAACCATTTTTTCTCCATTGTTTAATTTGATATTATTAACATATACACAACTAAAAGTGATCTGTCAACTAAACTATTTTTAATTCTAGAATGTTCTGAAGTTAAGAGCATCGAGAATGGGAGGTGAGAGGAGTAAATTAAGAGATTAAAGGTTAACTTTTAAAGTTCTTAATCTATGTTTAAGTAGCTTCCTGAATTTATAAATATGGGTTACTAGACTAAAGGTCAAAAGTTATTCTGCAACCTGCACGTCTTCGTATCATATTTACTTCGTCC
>CALDHH010000078.1 GCA_937941575.1 uncultured Alphaproteobacteria bacterium
CAGAAAGTACAAAATTTATCGCAACCTTCCTGCACGGATAGAAAGGCAGTTACTTCACCATCATTTACTGCATCAGGCATAGAATCGAATTTTGAAATTACTGGAAATTCGGTATTCACAACTCGTTTGTCACCATATGCACCAGTCGATTTAGCTACCATTTCTGGTAATTCATGATAAGTTTGTGGACCAAATACCATATCAACATATGGGGCTCTATCCATTATTATATCGCCTTCGGCTTGGGCAACACAGCCTGCGACTGCTAATAATACTTTCTCGCCTTTTGATTCTTCTGATTTTTCTTTAAATTTGCGTAAACGGCCAAGCTCTGAGAATACTTTTTCAGTAGCTTTTTCACGGATATGACAGGTATTTAAAATTATCATATCAGCATCATCAGGCTCGCTAACCGTGGTATAGCCAAGAGGTGCAAGTATATCAGTCATTTTATTACTGTCATATACATTCATTTGACAGCCCCAAGTCTTAACAAAAAGCTTTTTATTCATAATATACTCCATCTATTGAATTTGATTAAGCTATTAACCATATTTTTAACTGTAATTTCAAGTTTTTTATATATCTATTTCTAAAATATAGTTGAACAATTTTTTTAATATATAAAAAACTAAAGGATACTTAATCTTAAGATGGTTTAATATATATATCGCAAGATATTGAATTTCATGGTAAAATAATTTCTAGATGGGTTGAAGCCATGGCTGTTATTAGAGCTGGATCCCATAAGTTTAATAAAACAGTTTTGCAATATTATAATTATATTGTTATAAACATAAAAGTTTTTAAATATATAAAAGGGTTATTAATATGATTAATTTTATGAAAGTAATTATCATTACAATATGTTTTTCAGTAATGATGACTACAACATCTGAAGCAAAAGCGGCTGGTAGTAATTGTTATAAACAAGCTGAATTCGAAGCAGAACAAGCGGTTCGTATCCATACAGAATTAATGGTAATTGGATTAACTTGTATTAGAATGCCTCAGTTTTCTGGGCTATATAGTAAATACCAAAAATTTACAGCCAAGAATTCAAAGGCTATTTCTTCTTATGAGAATGTTTTGATTTCTTACTTTAAAAGAAGAAATTTTAAAGCTCCAACTAAGCAGTTACACAATCTAAGAACAGTTTTATCAAATCATTTATCACAAAAAGCAATCCGTATGAGCATTGTATCTTATTGTAAGAAGATGGGTCGAACTGTTGATAATGCATTATCAATGCAACCAGCTGATTTTAAAAATTGGGTTAAAAAAGATTGGGCAACAAGACAAACAAGCCGTAAGCTTTGTAAGGTTTAATCAAACTATAATTTAAGATATTTTAAGGATTCTCTATTATGCGTAATTTTCTAGCAACTATTTTTATATCATTTCTATTTATTGCAAACGCAAATGCAACGGAGATATCGGTAAATCCTGAAGAAGTTATAATAGAGAATCCATCTCCAGAATTGATAGTTAGCCCAGCTAATGATTTATTAGTTCACCCAGATAATGATGTAATAGTAAACCCAGCTATTAAAACTTTAAGCTTGGATAGTAAAATTGATCAGTTAAAACCAATGATGGATGAAGTTATTAATGAAGTTCAGCCAAGGTTTTTACCAATAGATGAGAATTTAGAATCGGATATTAGTCGCACAATAAATGACATGAGTAATCCAGAAGTGTTAGAAGCAATTGAGCATGACTTAGAAGTCTTAAGCGCTTCCGATACTTATGATTTAGATGGAAAACTAGATAATTTTATTAAACCTATCTCAGATAAAATCGTATCAGTCATTTTCTATACTTACAATTTCCAAGGTCAAGAAGTACCTTTGATATTATTATGGTTGGTGATTGCATCAATATTCTTCACGTTATATTTCAAATTTACAAATATAAGAATGTTTGCTCATGCAATAAACCTTGTTCGTGGTAAAGGCGATTTCTCTACTGATGAAGAAAGCCATGGTCAAATTAACCGTTTCCAAGCAATGTCAACAAGCCTATCGGCAACTGTCGGACTTGGTAATATTGCGGGTGTTGCTATTGCGATCTCTGTCGGTGGTCCTGGTGCAATGGTTTGGATGATCTTAATGGGATTCTTTGGTATGTCGGCGAAATTTGTTGAATGTACTTTAGGGGTTAAATATAGACATGAATTACCAGATGGCAGAATGTCTGGTGGGCCAATGTATTATATCCGTGATGGCTTTTCTAAACGTGGTCCAGTAATGACAAAAATAGGTGCATTAATGGCTGGTTTCTTTGCAATCTGTTGTATCGGTGGTGCTTTGGGTGGTGGTAATATGTTCCAAGCCAATCAAGCATACCAACAGGTAATCAATGTAACAGGCGGGGCAGATGCAAGCTACTTTGTTGATAAAGGTTGGTTATTTGGTTTGATATTGGCAGTGATAGTTGGCTTTGTAATTATTGGTGGAATTAAATCAATCGCAAGTGTTGCATCAAAAATTGTACCATTAATGGCATTTATATACGTGGCTGCTTGTTTAGTTGTAATATTTGGAAGTTTCTCTGAAATTCCAGCTGCATTTGGAATAATAATTGAAAGCGCATTTTCTGGTTCTGCTGCTGCAGGTGGTTTCTTAGGTGCATTAATTCAAGGTGTAAGACGAGCTGCATTTTCAAATGAAGCTGGTATCGGGTCTTCTCCAATTGCCCATGCTGCAATTAAAACAGATAGTCCAGTAAGCGAAGGTTTAGTTTCAATGCTAGAGCCAATGATTGATACAATTATAATTTGTACAATGACTGCATTAGTAATTGTGATAAGTGGTGTTTACTTAGACGGAGAAGGGATGGAAGGGGTTACATTAACTTCTCGGGCATTTGAAGATACAATTTCTTGGTTCCCAACCGTGTTATCAGTGGCGGTTATATTATTTGCATTCTCCACAATGATTGCTTGGTCTTATTATGGATTAAAAGCATTCACCTATCTTTTCGGAGAATCTAAACTAAGTGAATTAACCTTTAAAATTATCTTCTGTTTAGCAATTATCTTGGGCTCAGCTGCGAATCTATCTAGCGTATTAAACTTAAGTGATGCAATGATCTTTGCAATGGCGGTTCCAAATATAATTGCTTTATATGTTTTATCATCAGAAGTAAAAATGGATTTAATTCTATATAAACATGCTGTTAAGACTAAAGCTTAATTTGATGCAGTAGCTTAAAGTTTAAAATTATCTGTTAAGTTAATCTATATTTAATAAAAACCAAGCATAATTAGGATGTGGTTATTATTTATTGTGTAGGGTTAAATTAAATGAGCTTTTTAAAATCTATTTCTATCTGTATTATTTGTCTAGGATTACTTGTTGTATCTCCTCAAGCTTCAAACGCGGCTAATAAAGCTCCGGAAGATGGAGTAGAAGCTGAACCAATTACTGAATTTGTAAGTTTAAAACCACTGATATTCCCTGTAATATCAGATAAAGGCTTAACTCAACAAATAAGCTTGGTAATATCTTTGGAGCTAGAAGATGCATCTAGAGAATATGTAAGAATGTATGAGCCAAGATTAACTGATGCTTATTTACAAGATATGTATGGTCTAATATCTGGTGGTTATAACGGTAGTATGCTCAATGGTAATATATTAAATATTAAACTAGTTAAGGATAGGCTTTCTCTAATAACCCACAGAATACTTGGTGAAGATAAAGTAAGTGATGTTCTGCTTCAGGTTGTTCGCCAAAGAAATCTGTAATTATTCTAAAACTATAAAAAATCTAAAAGTTAGATATATGCTATTTTTTAATAAAATACTTGGGTTCACTTAAAAAAATCTATATTGTGTTTGAAAATTCCGCTTTTTTAAGAGCTGAAAATACTTTATTTTTTTATGTGCCATAAATCTCAGGAATATCTATTAATGTATAGCAATGATGAAAACAATCTTATGAGCTTTGCCAAAGGCAAAAAAGATGATGTTAAGGTTAGCTTTGAATTCTTCCCACCCAAAACAGAGAAGATGAATAAGACACTCTGGGAATCAATCGATCATTTAAAACTATTGAATCCTGAATTTATGTCGGTTACATATGGTGCAGGTGGGACGACTAGGTCAAGAACTCATGATGCTGTGATTGATATTCAAAATAAAACAGGAATAAAATCAGCTGCGCATTTAACCTGTGTCGGCGCAACAAAATCTAGCATAGATGAAATTGCAGAAGAATATTGGGAATCGGGTATCAGACATATTGTTGCATTACGCGGTGATACTCCAAATGGTGGTAAATATGTGCCAACTGAACAAGGATATCCATATTCATCTGATCTAGTCGCGGGTTTAAAAAATATCGCAGATTTTGAAATAAGCGTTGCAGGATATCCAGAACAACACCCAGAATCAAAAACAAAACAAGAAGATATCGATAATTTAAAGAAAAAAGTAGATGCAGGGGCAAATAGAATTATTACTCAATTCTTTGTTGATCCAGAGGTTTTCTTAAGATTTCGAGATGATCTAGCAAGCGCAGGAATTAATATACCAATAATACCAGGTATTTTACCAATCACTAATTTTGCCAAAACTACTGAATTTGCTAAACTGTGCCAAACTGATATCCCAGTATGGATGCGAGATCTATATGATGGTCTAGATGAAGATGTTAGGACTAGAAATATAGTATCATCAGCTCTAGCAATCCAACAATGTCAGATTTTATATAGTAACGGAGTTAAAGATTTCCATTTTTATACATTAAACCGCTCTGAATTAGTTGCTGGAATTTGTCGAGTATTGGGAATTTAATATATCCCTAATTCAATTTACTATTGAATTATTAACTATAAACATTTATATCTATCTCTAAATAAAGAACTCGATTTTATTAATAGATACCTATAAAATCCTGTCGAGATTAACTAATATATGGAGAAGACTATTGGGTAAACAAAATAGTTCAAAAAAGGCAACGGCACAGGCGCTAAAAGGTTCCAATAATGTGACTGCTGAGGAAATGTTAGAATTTTATAAGACAATGTTGCTTATAAGACGTTTCGAAGAAAAAGCAGGGCAATTATATGGAATGGGTCTAATCGGTGGTTTCTGTCATCTATATATTGGACAAGAAGCAGTTGTAACTGGAATTCAATCTGTATTAGAAGATAAAGATACTGTAATTACAACATATCGTGACCATGGTCATATGCTAGCTTGTAATATGGATCCAAAAGGGGTTATGGCTGAGCTAACGGGTCGTGCTGGTGGTTATTCAAATGGTAAGGGTGGCTCAATGCACATGTTTAGCCGTGAGAATAATTTCTTTGGTGGACATGGAATCGTTGGTGCGAATGCTCCAATCGGTGGCGGTTTGGCTTTTGCTCATAAATATCGTGAAGATGGCGGGCTTACAACTTGTTATTTCGGTGATGGTGCTGCCAATCAAGGGCAAGTATATGAAACTTATAACATGGCTTCTCTTTGGAAACTGCCAATTATCTTTGTAATTGAAAATAATAAATATGCCATGGGAACAAGCCAGCAAAGAGCCGCCGCGGGTGAATTATTTGAACGTGGTGCAGCATATGGTATTCCAGGCGAAAAAGTAGATGGGATGGATGTCGTAGAAGTTGTGAAAGCAACTCAAAGAGCAGTTGAATATGTTCGTGGTGGCAATGGTCCCATGATCTTGGAAATGGATACATATCGTTATCGTGGGCATTCAATGTCTGATCCAGCAAAATACCGTACCAAAGAAGAAGTAAACCAAGTAAAAGATGAAAATGATTGTATTGTAAAAGTAAAATCTTGGTTATTATCTGATGGTGGATATTCTGATGATGATATAAAAGTAATTGATAAAGAAATAAAAGCAGTCGTAAACGAATCTGCAGAATTTGCACAACAAAGCCCAGAACCTGATATATCTGAATTATGGACTGATATTTTGTTGGAAGAGGATAAATAACATGACAATAGAAATTTTAATGCCAGCATTATCTCCGACTATGACCGAGGGAAAATTAGCAACTTGGTTAAAATCAGAAGGCGATTCAGTTGAAGCCGGTGATGTAATTGCCGAGATCGAAACTGATAAAGCAACGATGGAAGTTGAAGCAGTTGATGAAGGTATCATTGGTAAAATAATGATTGATGGCGGCACTGATAATGTTGCAGTGAATACTGTTATTGCAGTTTTATTGGAAGAAGGTGAGACTCTTGCTGATATCTCTGATGCTCCTGCATCTAGTGTTCAGACCCAAGCAGTTGAAGAAAATAATGTTACAGAAGATACAAGCTTCGTGGCTCAACCAAAATCTGCTGAAATTCTTGATATTGATGAAGCAAAATTCTTTGAAAATACAAAACCAATTACTGTGCGTGAAGCATTGCGTGATGCAATGGCAGAAGAAATGCGTAATGATAATAATGTATTTGTAATGGGTGAAGAAGTTGCAGAATATCAAGGTGCTTATAAAGTAACTCAAGGTTTATTACAGGAATTTGGTGCTAAACGTGTAATTGATACACCGATTACTGAGGCTGGTTTTGCTGGTATTGGTGCAGGTGCTGCATATGCTGGTTTAAAGCCAGTTATTGAATTTATGACTTTCAATTTTGCTATGCAGGCGATTGATCAGATTATTAACTCATCTGCCAAAACTTTGTATATGTCGGGTGGTCAAATTACTAGCCCAATCGTATTCCGTGGCCCA
This sequence comes from uncultured Alphaproteobacteria bacterium, assembly GCA_937941575.1. Lineage (GTDB taxonomy): Bacteria > Pseudomonadota > Alphaproteobacteria > Micavibrionales > CSBR16-224 > CALDHH01. The sequence continues at coordinate 6,709 of CALDHH010000078.1, forward strand.
AATGGCGCGGCAACAAGGGTTGGGGCTCAGCATTCACAATGTTATGCAAGCTGGTATAGCCATGTTCCTGGTTTAAAAGTTGTAGCTCCTTATTCATCTGCGGATGCAAGGGGATTGTTAAAAGCAGCTATTCGCGATCCAAATCCAGTAGTTTTCTTAGAAAATGAAATGTTATATGGAACAAGCTTTGAAGCACCAGTTGATGAAGATTACGTAATTCCAATCGGAAAGGCAAAAATTGAACGTGAAGGATCAGATGTAACAATAGTTTCATTTTCAATCATGGTTGGAAAAGCTTTGGAAGCAGCTGAGAAATTAGCGGAACAGGGAATAGATGCAGAAGTTATAAATCTACGTACTCTACGTCCACTTGATACAAAAACAATTGTTGATAGCGTTAAGAAAACTAATAGATTAGTAAGCGCTGAAGAAGGTTGGCCAGTTGCAGGAATGGGCGCAGAATTTGCAGCTTTGATAATGGAAGAAGCGTTTGATTATCTAGATGCACCAGTATTAAGAGTAACAGGTAAAGATGTTCCAATGCCATATGCTGCGAATTTAGAGAAATTAGCATTACCACAAGTAGAAGATATTATTGATGCAGTAAGAAAGGTTAGCTATGCCAGTTAAAATTTTAATGCCAGCTTTATCACCAACAATGACTGAGGGTAAATTAGCCACTTGGCTTAAATCTGAAGGTGATAGTATTGAAGCGGGCGATGTAATTGCAGAGATCGAAACCGATAAAGCGACGATGGAAGTTGAAGCGGTTGATGAAGGTATTCTTGGTAAAATTATTGTCCAAGGTGGCACAGATAATGTACCAGTTAATGATTTAATTGCAGTATTATTAGAAGATGGTGAAACTGATGCTGATATAGCATCTGTATTAAATGATAATACTCAAACAGCTATTGTTACAGATAAGCCGGTTGCGGAAGCTATAGAGATTGCTAAACCAGTTCAAGACACTTCAACAGCTCAAACTACTCAAAAGCCAGTAGCAAATACAGGCAATAGAATCTTTGCAAGTCCACTTGCAAAAAGATTGGCAAAAGATAAGAATATTAATCTTGCAGATGTAACTGGTACAGGTCCAAAGGGTCGTATTGTGAAGGCTGATATATTATCATTCTCTCCTGTTGCTAATAAAACAAGCTCTAGCCAAGTTACTGCTCCTGTTATTATAGGTGATATGCCGACTAGAATTGAGACAAATTCCGGGATTAGAAAAATTATTGCTAATCGCTTACTTGAATCAAAACAATCAATTCCACATTATTACTTAAATACAGATTGTAGATTAGATAAATTAATGGCAATTCGCAAAGAAATTAATGAGGCAGCTGAAGGTGCTTATAAAATATCAGTTAATGATTTTATTATTAAAGCAACTGCTGTGGCTTTGAAAAAAGTTCCAGAAGTAAATAGCTCTTGGGCAGGGGATAACACAATCTTCTATGAAAGATCAGATATATCAGTAGCTGTGGCAACCGATAATGGTTTGATTACTCCAATTGTTTTTGATGCTGATAATAAATCATTAAAAGATATCTCAAATAAAGTTAAAGAACTTGCTGGTAAAGCCAGAGATGGTAAATTAATGCCAGAAGAATTCCAAGGTGGATCATGTACTGTATCAAATCTTGGAATGTTTGGAATTAAATCATTCTCTGCAATTATCAACCCACCACAATCTGCAATTCTTGCAATTGGTGCGGGTGAAAAACGTCCAATTGTTGATGAAAAAGGCGATATTGTTGCTGCGACTATGATGACAGTTACTGCGTCATTTGACCATAGAACTGTTGATGGAGCAGTTGGTGCAACTTATCTGGCCGAATTCAAAAAGCTAATTGAAAATCCGTTATCTTTGCTGATGTAGGTTTTAATTGAAATAGAATATAAAAAAAGTGATACATATTTAGTATCACTTTTTTTGTATAATTATTTTTCAATATAGATATCTTTGATTAAAGTTAAATATCAAATACTACGCCCTGAGCCAAAGGTAGTTCAGTTGAGAAATTGATTGTGTTGGTACTGCGACGCATATAGCCTTTCCATGCATCTGATCCAGATTCACGACCGCCACCAGTTTCTTTTTCACCACCGAATGCTCCGCCAATCTCGGCACCGCTTGTACCTAAATTAACATTGGCTATTCCACAATCACTTCCCCATGCGGATGTGAATGTTTCAGCTTCTCTTAAATCATTAGTGAATATACATGATGATAATCCTTGTGGAACTGCATTTTGGATTTCAATTGCTTCATCAAATTTATCGTATGAGACAATATACATGATTGGAGCGAATGTTTCATGTTTCATGATATCTGATTGCTCTGGCATTTCAACGATGGCTGGGGTTACGTAATAAGCATCTGGATATTCACTTTCCAAAACACGCTCACCACCAAATACTTTACCACCAGATTTTCTTGCTTTA
>CALDHH010000079.1 GCA_937941575.1 uncultured Alphaproteobacteria bacterium
ATTTCACAAATTAAATGACGCATGTCTTTTATCCAAGGCGGTAGATATTTGGGCTCGGTTAGTAATCCCTGCTCGTCCAACATTATCAAAGCATCCATATCAAAGATGTTTATTTTGCCTGAGAATAATAATTTTATATATTTTGGATCATGGGTGCTGATGGATGATCTTATATAATTATCTACTCTGATTAGACCTTCTAAATATACTCCATCTTTGGTAAATGGTGCACCGCCAGTCATCACTCCGCCCCTAAAAATTCGTCTAGTATTCTCAAATGCTTCTAATTTATTTTGGGATCGCTCTAGGTAGAATCGGTATAATTGGATAAAATCCGCTCCATCAATTACCATCTGAATTGCAATCACCCTATCGGATAATCTATTCATTCGTTTTGGCTCCATGGCATTTGCCATCATTTCTGCCATGACCGCCAAGCCTTCTTGGGTTTTGGTGGTGCCGGCATGACCGCTACCTAAAATCTTGAAATGCTCTTGTGATTTTCCGTTTAAAGAGGTTGCAATATGGATATATGCTTCGTGATGTAATAATTGCCTGACATCCATATAAGTATATTTAGCATCTTTGCGGAGTGAGATATTCCGAGTGCCAGCAGTTGCACGGGCAGATAGGTTTTCTTTGATAGTAATATTTGGGCGATCATCGCCAAAAAAACCGATTAATGGTTTTTGTAATCTTCTTTTTAATTGTTCAGCACTTAATAATTCTTCTGCAATATCATATTCACCATCCATTTTATATTTATTCAATATCTGATCGAGATGTTTGGCCAGATCCAAAGCACAAGATTTTTTATCCCGTAGCAAAGATGTAGGTTCGCCAAATAATTCCGATGAATATTTATAAAAATCAGGTGTCTCAAGTGAGTTTTGTAATTTGGAAGTGGTTTCTAATTTATCAGCAATAATGTTTAGCCATTTATGAACAGGGCTATCCCCATTAATATGACGCCTTGCTTCGATAATCATCTCATCCGCTTTTTTGGTATTTAGTCTTTTATATTTGGGCTTGGGCAGGTTTTGATTTTTTGTAAATTCCAAATATACAGATTTATCCCATGATAATGGACCTAATAATGGTAAAGCTTCGCTTGCATCATGTAATAATTTATCGGCTAATTTTAATTTCTCTAATTCTTTATCGGATAGATGTTTTATTATTTTATTTGAAGCCATTTATTTTTGTAACCTTACGAGCTTTGATATTGCTAAGTTTTGTTATATGTAGGGCAAGATTTAGCTGAGTTTTAAAATCTATTTCATCTTTAAACTCTTCTGAAACTTTTCCCCATAATTTAAGCATTTGATTTGTTCTGTTTACCCATATCTTAGCTTTGAATATAGTATCAAGTTTGTTTTGTTGTCCAATTAAATATATTGGTTGGTAATTATTACAGTCTTTTTTAAGGAAGTCCTCGATATCTAATTCTTTTAATAAATCATCAGACAGGCTACTTACATCACCAAATCTACAGATGGCTTGGAATAGATTCATATTTAAACCATCTAGATCTTTTCTTAGGTCGAGAATATTTAATTCTTTATATTCTACGAAAGCTAATCTCTTTAATGCTCTTTCTTTTAACTTGGTTAAATTATCAACATCTTTATCAACCAGCTTTTTAACCTCTTCTATAACTTGGTTACTGGGCAGGTTCTTATGATCCATTCCGTGTTTTTCTAAGATATATCTATCACTACTCGAAAAACCTAGCATTAATTCTGGTTTTATTTTGGCATTGATACTATCGGCGCCATTCTTTATTAAGAACTGAGTAAGATCTAACCTTCTTAATGAAACCGCTTCATTTAGTATAGAGTCATTTTCTTGATGGATGTTTAAACCATGTTTAAATAATATTTTTAAGCTATTGATAATATCGCTATCTTTTAAAGTTTGGATTTCTATTTTTGATGGATCTATTGCATTTATATCTGCACCATTTTCTAATAAAAAATCAATTGCTTGGGGCTGGCCTTTTTTAACTGCATGGATTAGAGCAGCATTATTATAGTGATCTATTGGTAACCCAATATCAATTAGGGTTTTAAGCGCTTCTAGGTTATTCATGCCAGCAGCATCTTCTAATAAGATTTTTGCAAATCTTTTATAATCAGCGCCGTATTCAATTAGCAATTTTATGATATCTGGATTATTTTCTTTAACTGCTATTTTAATTGCCGCATTATTAAATTGATTGGGGTTGGATCCTTTCTTTAGGAAATATTCCACCAATTCAATTCTATTCTCTGTGCAAGCGGTTCTTAAAACAATTTCTTGGTAAGTTGTATGGTTCAGCCCTAAATCTAAAAGTAATTTAACAGTATCTATATGATTATTTTTAACTGCTTCTATTAAAGAATTCTGGCGCATCGGGCTAAGATTTGCTCCCGCTTTGGCTAGGGTTTTTATTATTTGGTTATTACCATTTATAGCAGCCATTACTATTGGTGCTTTCATTTCCAAATTTAATACTGGATTAACATCGGCACCTTTTTTAATTAGATATTCTGCGATCTCGGTGAAATTATTTTTTGTGGCTTCATATAAAGGGGCGTTACTAAATGAGTTTATGATCTTACTTGAATGTATAATTTTATCATCTTCTAAAAGCTTTTTTACTCGCTCTAAATCATTACTTCTTATTGCTTTTAATAGATATTTAGATTTCTTAGCTGCGTAATTCATATAATATTATTCCCAACTATTATGCAGATATTTGCACCTGCTAAGGATAATAGTTTATCTTTTTAATTTGAAATATTTAGATATATTACAGTTTTTGACCCCAAAAGTCTATATTCCATTTATTATCCTTATTAACCAATAAAGAACAAGCCCCCGTCGCCAGTTTGATTTTATTATCTTTTTTGAAATTATCAAATTCACCAGTTAGATGTGGTGCAAATCTGGCAATCCCATTACTGGTTACCACTAAAATAGTTTTATCTTTATAATTCTTGATAATTTCTTCGCCAAAGCTAATCCAATTTTGAATTATTATCTTTGGATTAGTTATCCAGCCATTGGGTAAAATTCCATCAGATTCCCATTTATCCATGGCTGATTGTCCAATTCTTAAAATTACTTCTGCCTCGGTCTTGCCATCATCTTGACCGTAATCGACCTCATTGAATATATTAGTCTCCAATATTTTGGGTTTTAATTGCATGATGGATAATGCGTGATTGGCAGTCTCTTTAACTCTTTTAAGCTCGCTTACAAATACGATATCTGGGATTAAGTTTTTCTGTTCTAAAAACTTGCCCAAATTATCAGCTTGCAGAATGCCGCTGCTGCTTAATGGAAGATCAGTTCTTGCACCAACTCGCAAGATTGTATCGCCTTTATCAAAAGTATTACCATGTCTGGCAATTATTAATCGGGTCATAATAGCTCACCATATTTATTGATTATATCCTCAGCAATCTGAACATCTTCTTTGGAATCAACCCCAGATGATGATGGATGTTTTTTATAAGTCACTGGCACAGATTTTATTCTATAACCGTTCTCTAATAAACGCAGCTGTTCTAAACCCTCTAGATTTTCGTAATGACCAGCATCTAATTTTACAAATTCTTCTAAAATATCAGTTCTAAAACCATATAGGCCGACATGTTTATTTATTGGTGATAATTCCGATTCTGATCTTAATTGTTCTTCGGGTCTGATCGCTGGAATAATATTTTTTGAAAACCAAATTGCGTAATTATCTTTATCGATAATGGCGGTGGTACCGCTAAACGGAGTTATCTTTTTTTGTTCTCTTAAACTATCAAGCTCAGACCATTTTAATTTAATCACTGGAGTTACGATTTCTAAATCTTGGTTAGATTTAAATTCGGATAGGATCGATGTTAAGAAATCTGGTGGAGTTAACGGAGCGTCACCTTGTAGGTTTAATATAAAATCAGGTCTTTCCTTTAGAGATGATAATGCTTCCAAAACTCGATCTGATCCAGTTCGACAATTATCAGATGTCACAACGGCTTTATATCCCAAGTCATTTGCATGGTTGAAAATTAAATCACTCTCAGTTGCAACAAGAACTTCACAATTACCAATTATGCTCGCAGAATGGCTGGCAATCTCACAGACTCGGTTTAACATTGTTTTGCCAGCAATCATTGCCAAGGGCTTGCCTGGAAATCTGGTTGAGCCATATCTGGCTGGAATTATTATTGCTGATTTCATTATCTATACCTTAGTTATTTTTAAAGCTTTTATTGTTAAAATGAATAGTAAGTCGATTTTCAATTTAAGTAAATATGAAGCCTAATATTTGAAGCTATTTACTTGACATTTTTACATAGGATTGTATAATATATACATATTTAATAAACTAAGGATAATGGATGTCATTAAAGAAGATTTTTAATACTAGTGATGAGAAAAAACAATGGGTTAAATTGGCAGATATTTACCCAAAATTTGCGGTTGGAAATAATAAAAACGCCTTTGCAGTTAACCCAATTATGCCAGAAATCATTATTAAAAATCTAAATGGAGCGGATGCACAAGAAACTATTGATGCAGTGGTAGAATCATTATTAATCGCCTCACAAAGTGATATTGGTTATCA
>CALDHH010000080.1 GCA_937941575.1 uncultured Alphaproteobacteria bacterium
CCTTTGCCTTCACGTTGTAATAAAGATGCGGCTTTCCCTGTGATTCTCGCGCCAGATGCTCCCAATGGATGCCCAAGAGATATTGCGCCACCATCAAGATTTATTTTATTCATATCAAGTCCAAGCTCTTCGATTACTGAAATTGATTGCGCCGCAAATGCTTCATTCAGCTCAATAATATCAATATCAGCCAAGCTTACCCCTGCACGTTCCAAAGCCTTATTAGTTGCAGGAACTGGACCAATACCCATGATCTCTGCTTTACAACCAGCAACCGCAACTGATTTAATTCTAGCCATGATTTGCAAACCATTAGCTTTTGCGTATTCTTCCGATGTAATTAAAACAGCTGACACACCATCAGTTAACGGCGAAGAAGTCCCCGCAGTTACCGTTCCATCTGCATCAAACGCTGGTTTTAAGCCAGATAAAGCATCAACACTGCTATCTGGACGAATACAACCATCTTGACTGACCACTCCATTATCGGGAGTTAGGATTGGCACGATTTCATCATTAAAATTACCAAGCTCTCTGGCTTTGGCAGATTTTTGATGAGATAGAACCGCAAACTCATCTTGTCTTTGGCGATCAATCTTATATTTCTTGGCTAGATTTTCAGCCGTCTCACCCATGCCCATATAAGCTGCGGCATATTTATCAAATAATGTTGGATTTGGTAATGGATTAAAGCCACCCATTGGAATCCGAGACATTGATTCAACACCCGCACAAATAAATGCATCACCTGCGCCCATTTGAATCATGCCCGCTGCCATATGAATTGATTGCATTGATGATCCACAAAAACGGTTAACAGTCACACCTGCCACAGATATTGGTAATTCTGCATGATTTACGATTAATCTACCGATATTAAAACCTTGCTCACCCTCTGGAAAAGCACAACCCATTATTAAATCTTCGATATCATTGGGATCGATCTTACTGCTATCTACTAATTCTCTGATAACTGCAGCTGCAACATCATCTGGTCTTGTTTTTGCCAGTTCACCTTTTCTTGCAAAATGAAACGGTGATCTTTTATAACCCGCAATTACAACTTCTTTAAACATACATCCCCCAATAGATTTTTATAATTATTATTACAGTGAATACTATCCCAAAAAGGGATAATTTAAGCAAGTGATTGCTAAAATTAAAAAGCAATCACATCATTATTTTTTTGCATTTCTTCTGATAACAGTCTCGATAGATTTTCTAACTGCTCATCAATTCCAATTCCTTTATTAATCTTATATTCTGCAACCCCAATACTCGCAGTAAAGTTAATCTTTTTACTATCAAACTCAATATAAACTTTATCTATATCTTCCTTGATCCTCTCGGCCGTTCTTTTTGAATTGCTTAAATTGGTCTCTGGCAATAAAGCTCCAAAACCATATGCTTGCCAACGTCCAACCACATCAACATTCCGCAATGTATGTTCACATGATTTCATCACTGCCCTTAATATATGGTCGAAAGCTCTGCCACCGTGAATATCCTGAATACTGGCTGAATTATCAATCTGAAGTAATAATAATGATAATGGTCGATCATATCTTTTCGCTCGCATTACTTCTCTCTCAGAGATTATTACAAATTCTTTCTCGCTGAAAGCACCCGTCAAAGGATCAAGCAATCCACGTTTAAGCTCATTTGAATTATCCGAATTACTATCTTCAATATCTCTTATAATAATTGCATAGATCGGGTTTGAGTTACTGCCTATCTTAATTATACTATTATCAGTTAAAAATTCCTCACCAGTTTTTTTAGCACAATAGAAATCTCGGCTAGTGATGTTTTTTAGCTTAATGGCAGATTTTGAATTTGGTAATTCGGATAGAACTAAATTATATTGCAAATGGAATCTATCTGGTACTAATTTATTAAATTGACTGCCCAAAGCTTCCCTAGCGCTATATTCAAATAATTTTTCTGCATATGAATTAAATAATATAATATTATAGTCTTTATCAATCGCAATTACTGCTTCATCAGTATTTTCAACTATCTTGCTACATATTCTTGCATATTTATCTAACATTTATTCCCCCAAAATAATTTACAATTTGCATTTTATATATTAAAGGTTAAATATTAACTATTCTATTAATAAAATGATGATATATTCATTTATATTGATAAATAAATAAAAAAGAGAGATTTGAATGTTCCCAATTGAACCTTTAACATTATCGAGTTCTGCAATATTGATTGGATTATTTTCATGTGATAATATTCCAACACCAATAGTTAATGTTATATCAAAAGAAGATCCAATAATATTCAAATATGATAAATATTCAAATGAACTTCAAAATAGCTTTGATATTGATACAATCTCACCTTACGCTGCGCATGAGAAAACTAAATTAGGTGGTTTAACATCAAGCAATATCACCATCCAAACTGAATTTAAAATCTCTTGGAGCACCAATCCAATTCTGAATAAAACCTGTATGTGGTTTGATAAAATTAATGTGACCATCAAAAATAGCCCAACGGTATATATCGCAAAAGAATATAAAAGAAACCGTTGCCGCAGAAATACAACTCTGCAACATGAAATGAAACATGTGAATACAGATCGTGATATAATAGAAGAATATCTACCGATGATAAAAACTACCGCCGCTAGAATAGGTAAAATTTCCGCACCAAGAAAACCAATCGCTAGTAAAAATATACAATCCACCAAAGAAAATATTGCAAAAGCGATCAACGAAGCCTTGCAAGAAGTATCTAAAAAATTAGAGAAAACTCAAAGAATCCGTCAACAGCAAATAGATACAAGAGAAGAATATGACAGATTATCTCGGGCATGTTCTGGGCCAATTTAATATATTTGAACTATTTTATAAAAAAACATATACTTAATTATTATAAAAAAATATATACTTAAATCTGTAGCTTTTTAACAAATACTGGAAATAATATGTTCGGAATAGACCCAATTACATTATATGCAGCAAGCCATATCTTAGCATCTGGAGTAGTAAATAATTCTAGATTAAATACTGCTAAATGTTATCCAAAGGAAAATGCTGGAATCGAAGTAAACTTTCAGGAAATGCCAATATCTAGACGTCACAATATCAGACAATATGATATGGACAATATTATAAAGAGAAAATCAAAAGATAGAACCGGATATATAATATACGAAAACCCTGCAATGGGAGCTTTAGCAATTGGTAATTTAAAAATAGACATTAACACCCAAATAGGTGAAGAAAAAGAGAAGAAAACTAGCAAACATTGTATTTGGTATAAAGATGTCGAGGTTAATATACAATATAATGTAAGTACCTATATGGCTTTTGAGATCCAAGAAAATGAATGTGTTCGTGACTTGGTAAGAACCACTACTGAGGGATATATAGACCAAGATAGAGAAATAATAAAATCTTTCATACCCATTTTCAAAGCAAGCGCTACAGCAATTGAAAGAAGAAATGGCGTATTGGGTCCGATGAATAATTACCGAGTTGATGCAGTTAAAAAACAACTTAGAAGGCTAATGAAATCAGCAGTCTACGCCAAAGCAAATAATATAAAAAACAAAAGAGAAAAGCTGTTTATCGATAAAAGACCACAAGAAATTTCAGATATAGAAAGAGTATGTAAGATATCTTTTGAGAAATTAATATCAGAAGCGGCGCCTCTAATTAGAGGGGATAAAAATACAAAAGCTAACCCTTTCGGCAATGATAAAGATTCTGAGAAAAAAACTCTACAAGAACCAAACCGTTTTGACCTAGATATGGAACCAGAGAAAGATGCATTAAGCGCACCTGATTTACAACCAGATGAATTAATGCTGTTCCCTTAAAGCTTTAATAGTTTTTTTATTTGAATTTATTGAGATTAGTAATTTACTAATACGCCTTTAAGATTATCCATCTCTTCTAATGCTTGCCCAGTTCCAAGAGCAACACAAGATAATGGATTATCAGCAATCGTTACCGCAAGACCTGTTGCATATCTAAGCACGTAATCAAGGTTAAGTAATAATGAACCGCCACCCGTCATAACAATACCACGATCAACAATATCTGCTGCAAGTTCTGGGGCTGTATGTTCTAAAGCTGATTTAACTGCATCAATAATTGCACCAACTGGCTCAACTAAACTTTCTGCAATTTGACGCTCTGAAATTACGATTTCTTTTGGCACGCCATCCATTAAATCACGACCACGAATCTCCATTGATCTACCTTCACCATCTTCTGGTGGGCATGCAGAACCAATTTCTTTTTTAATACGCTCAGCAGTGCTTTCACCGATAAGTAAATTTTGAGTTTTGCGGATATAAGATATAATGGCATCATCCATTTTATCGCCACCAACACGGACAGAGCGGGCATAAACAATCCCACCAAGTGATACGACAGCAACTTCCGTAGTTCCACCACCAATATCAACCACCATAGAACCCGTAGGCTCGGTTACAGGAAGCCCAGCACCAATTGCAGCAGCCATTGGCTCTTCAATCAATTCAACTCTTCTAGCGCCAGCACTCTCAGCCGATTCTTGGATAGCTCGTCTTTCAACCGCAGTTGAACCAGATGGCACACAAATAATCATTTGTGGTGAGGCAAAACCACGACCATTATGAACTTTTCTAATAAAGCTTTTTATCATTTCTTCTGCAACATCGAAATCTGCAATCACACCATCTCTTAATGGACGAATCGCGACAATATTTCCAGGGGTGCGACCAAGCATTCTTTTGGCGTCTTCACCAACGGCAAGGACACGTTTTCTACCATGTTCAATTGAAATTGCAACAACGGATGGCTCATTCAACACAATACCTTGACCACGCACATATACTAATGTGTTTGCAGTCCCAAGATCAATCGCCATATCGGCAGACATAAGACCTAATAATCGAGAAAACATTGATAAACCTTATAAAAGAAAATAAAAAAAGTAACTTGGTACATTACCAGTTATCAAGCACCAATTAACCTTGGCGAGCTTTATTTCTTGGATTTTCTTTATCGATTACAAAAACTGCCCCACGGCGTTTAACAACCTGACAAGTTTTGCTTCTTTTTTTCAAAGTCTTTAATGAAGATGTTTTTTTCATGATTCTATTCCTAATCTTATAAAATGATTCATATTTAATGCCGAAAATTAACCGTTTTAAAACAATAAGTCAACAAATACTGTATATCACATATAATTTTTTCAAAAACTACAGCTTTTTTCCGCTAATTTTCTTAATTCTGTCAGCTCTCTGCTTTTTCTTATCCTCAATACAAACGGCCATTTCAATACCACCTGAAAGATCAATACCTTTTTCTTCAAAATAAGATAAGACTTTATCTCTTTTTTCAACAATAGATTGTGCAACAGCATTATTATCAACGATAGCACCCATTTCATGCAGTTTCTTTACAATATCTAAATGCCCCTTTGCCGAGGCAAGGATAATAGCAAAACTTTCTTCCTTCATTGCAAATTCGGGTTTTTCAGCCAGAATCCGATTAACTTCAGCACCCCAATTATTTGGAACCGCCTTAGTAATAAAATAATCCCAGTTATAATTATCTTTCTGCTTAAATCCACCGAAAAACTTGCTAAACCCCATATCAAAATTCCTTAAATCAATTAATAGCTTGATCAGATTACGGCATTAATTCTAATATGTCAAGAGCTAGTTTTTAATCACGAAAGTCGTACATTTTGACAGTTCTTTTAATTTTGCAGCGCCGACATAGGTACAAGCAGAGCGGATTCCGCCCAATATTGCCAAAACGGTTTGATTAACATCGCCTCTATATTCGATCTCGCTTACTTTACCTTCGCTAGCTCTATGAGCTGCAACGCCACCACTATATTTATTCATGGCTCTAGTTGAGCTCATGCCGTAATATTCGATTTTGTTATTATTGCCATCTAGCTTATCTAAATCATCATTGCTTAGACATTCTTTATGCCCAGCCAACATTCCACCAAGCATTACAAAATCTGCCCCGGCTGCGAAAGCTTTGGCAACATCGCCGGAGGTTTTACAACCACCATCAGCACAAATTAAGCCACCAATTCCATGGGCAGCATCGGCACATTCCATCACGGCTGATACTTGCGGATAACCAACGCCAGTTACAATTCTTGTTTCACAAACTGAACCAGGTCCAATTCCAATTTTAACAATATCTGCACCGGCTAAAATTAATGCTTCCGTCATTTCAGGAGTTACAACATTTCCAGCCATAATGATCTTATCTGGATATTTTGCTCGCACTTGTTTTACAAAATCAACGAATACTTCCGTATAACCATTGGCAACGTCAAGACAGATTTTATTTATGTTTTTATCTTTTAATTTATCAAAAAACTCAACCATTCTATCCCAATCACCCAAACCGAATGTGGCGAAATTATAATCAGATGATAAATCTGCTGCTTCTAATTCTTCTAATGAATAATGTTTATGGATTGATGTAAACATATTATGCGATGCCAAAGATGACGCCATATTTAATGTACCAACAGTATCCATATTAGCTGCAATTATTGGCACGCCTTCGATTGTTACTTTTGAATTTACTGTGGTGAATTTACGATTAAGCTCTACACCAGCTCGGGTACTTAATCTGCTTCTTTTTGGTTTAATTAAAACATCATCAAAATCTAGTTTACGTTCATTTTCAATACGCATAATTCATTGCCCTTTATATCATATAAGGTTAAAAAAATTGAAAGCGTTGTCATGGTAACTTTCGATCAATGATATAATAATTGATTGAAAAAATACAGGGTAAATGTTATAAAATATCTTATGAAATCAAAAAAAATGACCGAATATCAGATTAATTTATTAAATAAATTAAAAACCCTTTCAGAAGATGATGCGATCTCTGAGATAAATGATATTTTAAAAGAGAATAGAAGTTTGCAAGAAACCAATTTTTCTGCCCAAGACCCAAACGGTATTCCTGCTGAAATAATTAATTATAAAAGAAACGCATTATTAGGTACTGCCAAATTCGATAGAGCTGATTTATTAGAAGTGCTATTTGAATTAGATATAGATTTTTCAGAATATTACCCAGATTTAATATTATTCACCGTTGAATCAGGCAATGAAGCTGCATTACAAATTTTAATTGACCAAAAAATTGATGTAAATGAAATGGAAAACTATGCTTTATTTCTAGCAATTGATAATCAGAAAGATATGATGATCAAAATGTTAATTAGAAATGGGTCGGACCCATTTATTAATAATTCAAGACCAATTGCAATTGGAATTACCAGAGGTTATTTGGACAGCGTTCGAACATTATTAGAAGAATTAGAGATATCCACAGGTATATATAATTTAAATGGCGTAGAATCATTAAGAAAAGCAGTCCTACTTCAAAATGGTGAGATTGAACCATTGGTTAGGTCTTGGCAAAAACGTAAAGAAAATCAATATAATTTTAAATTTAGAACATTATTCAATGATAATTTTACAATTGAAGATTTAAGAAATTTCAAAGATCCCGATACTGGTGAGACTGGATTTCATCTTGCCATCCGTTCAAATAATCTAGAGCAAGTATTGAAATTAAATGATTTTAAATTAGAAGATTTCCTATCCAAAGATAAAGACGGCAAAACTCCACTTGGAATATTAATGGTCAAAGGACAATTGGATAAGTTTAATGATAAAAAACTTTGGATAGATAAATTATCTTGTTTTAAAGCACTCCATAATGAAATTCCAAAGACTTATAAAAGCCAGATTGATCTAAAAGGTATTTTGGAATTTATAAAAGATATTAAAACTAAACAAGCAATCAAGTCTCTACCTAGAAGAAGAATAAAGGGATTTAATAAATCTTGAATAATATAAGATACTCTTTTCAATTGCTGATGAGATTTTAAAATAAACTCTGGTGAAGATAAAGAAATTAGGCCTGTTTAAATCCTTACCCTTATCAAATCTATCGCTCCCAATATATGAGATGGTCAAATCTTCGTTACTCTCAGCCAGATTGGATAGCATCACATAACCATCCAATTTATTTTTCCATTGAAATGCCAATAAAGTATCAATTGGTAAATATGTGCCATTATCTTCGATATATTTCAGATATTTTTTAACCCCGTGATTGGTAAACATATAAGCATATCCACCCCCAGGTGAGCTTTTAATCCGACCAAGAGCATATTTGCCAATTTTCTTAACTTCACGACAGCCTTTTTTAATTGTCTTTGGATGACCCAAAAACCTGATCGTTTCAAAAGAAAATCCAGATTGTAATATCTCATCAATAACTGGAAAGAAATCATCTTTAATATCAACATCATCTTCCAAGATTAAAACATATTTGGCATTATCCGATATGGCTTGTTTATAAACATTCATATGCGCCATAAAACAACCAAGCTCGGTTCCCATCATTTCTTTACCAAAGAAATAACGCCTTGTCTTTTGACGGTATAATTCCACGGTTGAAACGTCTAAATCTCTACCATCCACTCCATCAATAAATTGGAAATCGACATTCAATTCTTTTAATCTTTTTATTGTTCTTTCCTGCCGATCTTTGGCCTCCGGCATAGAAATCACATAAATTTTTAAATCACTTAAATCAGACAATTACTTATTCAAACCTTTATCTTTTTTCTGATCTTTCTTGTTATTATTAGAACAAGTTTTATCATCAGTTTTCTTATTATCACTGAATTCAGAAGATATAGATTTATCACCAAGTTTTCTATCTTTTTGAGCAGAAAAAACATCAAAATTCACAATATTACCACGGGCTTCTTTCCGAAGCTTATTAGTCGTCATGCCTTTAACTGGTTTTTCACGTAGCGGTTTATTGGTTTTTAAAATATGTTTGATCCGTGCGATTGTGCGATCATCACGAACTAAATCTTTGAATATTTTAAGCTCGAGATCAAGAATATCTTGCTCGCTCATTTCAACAGTAATATCGCCTTTATCACCACCGGTTAAAATTTCTGCCAAGCGATCCATCAAAACAACATCATAAGGCGTTGCCATACCAGCAGAGAAAAAACCATCCACAGCCATATTTAAAGCCGAGCGTCCCGACTTACCCGGTAAGATAAGCGGTTTTGGTTCTGGCGGAGTATAACCATCAACCATATCCAAAGCTTTCTTTTTAGCATCCGCTAGCAATCTTGATCTATTCATAGAGATCGAAGATTTCTCATTTAAGAATAACATTGATTTTGCTTCTTCAGCCGAGGTGGCCACTTTCGCAGTACCAATTTTCTCAAAAGTTTCTGCCACAGCAGGCATCGGACCACCAGCTCGCTTTTTATTATTATAAGCCCGAGATAGCATTTCCTTACAACCACCCCAACCTGGAATAAGACCAACCCCAACTTCAACCAAACCGATATAGCTTTCAGCATGAGCTTGCACCGCATCACTATGCAATAAAATCTCACAGCCACCACCAAGTGCCATTCCGCGTGGAGCAGAGACAACAGGGAATTTGGATTGTTTTAATTCTTGATAAACTTCTTGTCCTTGTTTAACGATTTTATCAATCAACCAAGTTTGTTTTAAATTATGGGCATATTCCGCCAATTGTAAATTCGCACCAAGTGAGAAATTATCGCCTTCATTATGAATTACCAAGGCTTTATATTCGTTGCTATCGCTCTCAATTGTTTTAATAGTTTTGCGCAATGCCCGCATGATTAATGGGTCAATTACATTGCTTTTTGATTTAAATTCAAAACATAAAACGCCATCACCAATATCCCAAATTGCTGCACCCATTCCTTGTTTCTGTAAGAATTTCGGAGTTTCAAATACTGGTTTTGATGCCCGTTTAATATCAGATAATAGCAATACACCTTCTGGTCTTTTAATTTCAGAATAACCAGATCCATCATTATTCATCTGATTTAATTTACCATTTTCAACTTTATAAAATGATTTACCACGCACGGCTTCTAATAATTTTGGAAGTTTTGTACCCTCGGCTTCTAATTTCTCAATAAACCAATCAACCCCAATTTTATCAACCATTTCAAACGGCCCTAAATTCCAGTTATAACCAAGCTTCATTGCTTCATCAATATCATTAATCGATCCTGCAACTTCTTCTGCATGGCTAATTGTATATAACATTGTCTGTTTGAATACTTCCCAAGCAAATTCACCATGTTTGCTATCATGCGTAACTAAACCTCTTAAACCTTCTTTTTTTGATGCTTTTAATGCATCTGGTTTTGGGCGTTTTGCTAATGAATATGCACCCGTTTGCAGATCAACATATTCTTTTTCGCGTTTATCATTTAAACGGTAAAAACCACCTTTACCTTTACGGCCAGTATAACCTTCTTCGATCAGTTTTTTAACCACTGGGTAATCTTGTTGGACAGATAGATATTCATCATCTTTATCCAATTTCGCCAATAAAGATTTTTGGATATGTGGAATTAAATCAAGCCCAACCATATCAACAAGTGCAAATACACCCGTTTTCGGAACACCCATTGGACGACCAAGAATGGCATCGGCTTCTTCAACACTTAAACCTTTTTCAACGGTTTGACGCATTGCAGCTTCGATCCAAAATGTACCAATTCTATTGGCAATAAATCCTGGAGTATCACTACAATTAATAACGCCCTTACCCATTTTTTTATCCATAAATTCTGTAACCTTGGCTACAGTTTCTGGCTTATTATGTTCTGATGTTACCAATTCTAACAAAGGCATATATCTTGGTGGATTAAAGAAATGAGTAATCATAAATGTTTCTTTAAATTTATCCGATTGCCCATCCATTAAATCTTTTAATGGAATTGTCGATGTATTTGATCCAACAATTGCATCAGCTTTTTTAAATTTATCAATCTTTTTAAATAAATCAGACTTAATTTTTGGATTTTCAATTACTGCTTCAATAATAATATCAGCATCTTTAATGCGATCCAAATGATCGTCAATATTACCAGCTCTAATCAATTTTGCATTACGTTTATGCATTAACATTGCAGGTTTAGATTTTGCCATTTTTGCAATTGCAGATTTTGCAATAACATCTCGGTCGCTTGCGTCTTTTGGCACGATATCCAATAATTCAACTTCTATTCCTGCATTGGCGAAATGAGCTGCAATTCCAGCCCCCATTACACCCGCACCAATTACAACCGCTTTTTTAATTTCTGACATATTCTACCCCTTTTAAATATATTACCTAGATTAAAGGCAATATCTATAATATTCAATTAATTTAAGATGTTATTTTTCTAACTTATCTACCAATTTTGTGTTTGATTTTATCCATGATAGATTTCTTAGCTGGAATTTCATTACCTTGTTTAATAGATGTTGGGATATCCGCTTCTTTTTTAGCCGATCTATCAAGATCTTCTTTTAATTTTACCTGTTTCCCATCTTTATAATTTGGGTTTTCAAGAATTGTTGCAATTCCTTGCCCACCACCAATACACATGGTTGCCAGAGCAAATCTTTTGCCTTCACGTTTTAACAAAGAAGATGCTTTACCAGTAATCCTTGCCCCCGATGCTCCCAAAGGATGCCCCATAGATAAAGCCCCGCCATCAAGATTAACTTTATCCATATCAATTCCAAGTTTTTCGATACAAGCAACCGATTGAGAACCAAATGCTTCATTGATCTCAACAATATCAATATCTTCAATACTAAGCCCTGCATTTTTTAATGCTTTTTCAGATGCGGATACTGGACCCATTCCCATTTCTTCTGGGGCAAGCCCTGATACTGCGATTGATTTAATATTGGCAAAGATCTCTAAACCATGTTCTTTGGCAAATTCTTCTGTCGTCACCAAAACCGCAACTGCACCATCAGTTAATGGTGATGAAGTACCAGCGGTAACTGTGCCTGCTTTATCAAATGCTGGTTTTAATTTATCTAAACTGGCTTTATCTGTACCTGGTCTTACACAACCATCATTTTTTACAATCTTGCCCGATTTCGTTGTAATCTCGATAATCTCATCACGGAATAACTGCTCTTTTTGAGCTTTGCTAGATTTACGATGTGATTCAATTGCCAAATCTTGTTGTTTATCACGACTGACATCATATTTCTTTGCTACAACTTCAGCAGTTAAACCCATATTCATATAAGCTTCTGGGTAATTCTCATATAAATCTGGATTTGGACTTGGGTTAAACCCACCCATTGGAATACGGCTCATTGATTCAGCACCTGCCGCGATTACAGCCTTAGCACCACCCATTTTAATCATACCAGCAGCATCATGGATTGCTTGCATTGATGAACCACAGAATCTATTAATAGTAACGCCGGCGACATCCTTTGGTAAATCCGCCATTAATGCGACATTTCTGGCCATATTCAATCCTTGTTCGCCTTCTGGAAATGAACAGCCTAATTTTAAATCTTCAATTAATTTTGGATCAACCCCAGTTTTTGCAACCAAGCCTTTAATTACTTGCGCAATTAAATCATCTGACCTGACATCTTTTAGCTCACCTTTTTTAGCAGGGGTAAATGGAGATCTTACAAATCCTGCAATAACTATATTTCCTGATGGTTTTTTTTCTTTTGACATTTTTTCTCCTATATGTATAATTTTCTAATATACTCATTTGTAGCATAAGTATATATTTTGTGTAAATCTAAAATTAATTAATTTTAATATATTAGAAATTAAGCAATTAGACAATAATCGTTTTGATTTGCGCAATATATTAAATTATGCTATAAATATGTAATTAAAGAAAAGATAAGGAAGATATCATGCCACATAATTATGTAGAAGAAAGACAAAAGCGCTTATCAGAAGTGTTTAACTCAATCATAAAGACGTCAAAGACTGACTCTGCTAAACTATTATTGGAAACTAAGGGTGCTTATTCTAATCGTCTAAAGAAGACTATTGAAGAGGCCTTATCTGAAAATAAAGAATATGTTACGATTCCAACCAAACATCTATTAAATGTGACTGATACAGATCAAGCTTTTACTGATTTCAAAGCAAGAATAACAAGAAAACACCCATCTGTGAAATCGATTGAAATTGAAGAAGCTAAAGATACTGATAAAGTAACTTCTAATATTATATTAAAGCTTAAACAATAGGCTGATCTAAGATGGATTATTACCTTATTAAAGAAGCAAGATTTCCAGAAAAGTTCAAAGAAGATAATCGGATTTTAGCTGAGCTTAAAGAGACTGTCTTACAGGATTTCAGATCAGAGATGGCCGTGTTATTTACCACAGAATCCGATAAAGTTATCAATGCGGCAGCTGAAAATAAGAATTCGAAAGTCCGAGAAGTTTTAAAGAAAATTCGTGAGCATAAATTAAGCAAATTAGAATATATAACGGATCATAATTTAAAAGATTCTCCAGATGTAATAAGCGAAATCACGATTGAACTGAAACATAAACATCCACAAGTTAGTAAAGTTGAACTAAGCGGAGATAGCACATTATCAATATTCTTCGAAGCTCCAAAATTGGAAGCAGTGCCAGCAAAAGATGGCGAAGATCTCTTTATGATAAAAGTTCATAATAAAAAAGGCTTTAAGACCTAAGCATATAGTCATAAATTAACATATAATTGACCTCTAATCAAATCGATGCTATTTATAAGCACAAATAACATCTGAGGAAATATAATGTCTAATCATGATAAATTAAGAGAACAAAAACTATTTAAATCACTTAATAGTTTTTTTGAGCCCAAAGCTCTAATCCAAATATTAAAGCAAGAAGTTACTAGCTTAGATGCGACAGAGCTTTCTATTAATCATGCAATCCAAACAGATTCTAGTTTTGCCTTAGCTTATTTGGATACAGAGATCAGCCCACAGGATTTTAAATCTGAAGAATTCGTAGCATTCGCAAAAGAGCTAACCAGTAACTTCCCAATAATTCAAAAAATTGAGCCAATTGGTCCGAATAATAGAGAGATGTTACTGCGAATAAAATTAGATTAAACC
Source organism: uncultured Alphaproteobacteria bacterium (assembly GCA_937941575.1). Taxonomy (GTDB): domain Bacteria; phylum Pseudomonadota; class Alphaproteobacteria; order Micavibrionales; family CSBR16-224; genus CALDHH01. The sequence continues at coordinate 13,969 of CALDHH010000080.1, forward strand.
AGCTTAAATAAAATAATAGCTAGGATAAAAAAAAGAGCCAAAAATTAATCTGGCTCTTTTTTATTTATTTATTTTTTAGATCAAGTAATTATTAGTTAGCTTGTCTACGTAAGAATGCAGGGATATCCAATTCATCTTCTTCAGATTTTTCAGAATGTCCAGGCTCAATACTTGTTGTTCTTTGTACTTCAACATTTGATGTTGGAATTTTTAATTCTTCCTCATCACGGCCACCAATAAATCTTTCAAACAAAGTTTTTGATTTCTTCTGTACTGGTGCTTCTGTTCTTGTTGCAACTGGCGCAACAGGACTAGAGCTAGGCATAGCAGGAACATCAACATTATTTTGTCTTGGAGCTTGCATTGGTTGTGGTGGAATAAAGTTTTCACCTTGAACTTTTGCAACTGGCTGTTCTACTCTTGCATGTGAAGGCGCTGGACGTGGCATAATATCATCCAAGTTTCTTGACATTGGCGGAATATTACGAGCAGACGAGCTATTCGGTGCAGATTGACGAGGTTTAGTAGATGTCATTGAAGTGTCAAATTCATCTTCGTCTAATTTTCTAGCAACCGCAGCATTACCTTGTTGTGCAGCAGGTGCAGATGTAAAGCCCATTTCAGGTTGCGTAGTAGTAGTTTCAGCAACTTGATCACCAGTCTTCATAGCATTAGATGCAATAGTCGCAGCATTAGATGTTGCTTGCACAGGTGCAGATTGGCTTGGCATATAGATATTATGTTGGTAACCAGCCGTATCGACGCTATTTCTAACACCAGAAGTGTTAGAAGCAAAATCATTATGTGTTACAGGCTTTTTTTCAGAGTTAACAACCCCCAACGACATTGGGTTTGTGTGTTGTTTTTCGTCTAAATCAATACCAGTTGCCACAACTGATACTCTTATTTTACCAGTCATTGATGGATCATAAGCACTACCGAATATGATATTTGCTTCTGGATCGATTTCTTCACGGATTCTATTCGCTGCTTCATCAACTTCGAATAAACCAATATCATCACCACCAGTAATATTAATAAGTACGCCTTTAGCACCTCTCATAGATACATCATCAAGTAATGGATTTGAGATCGCAGCTTCTGCAGCTTCGATTGCACGACGTTCACCTTCGGCTTCACCAGTACCCATAACCGCTTTACCCATTTCAGCCATAACAGCACGAACATCAGCAAAATCAAGATTAATCATACCAGGCATTACCATTAAATCAGTAACTCCACGTACACCAGATTGTAAAACTTCATCCGCCATTTTAAATGCATCAGCAAAAGTAGTTTTCTCATTCGCAATTCTAAATAGATTTTGGTTTGGGATAACAATTAATGTATCAACATATTTTTGCATTTCTTCGATACCAGCTTCAGCCAGTTTCATTCTATGCGTACCTTCAAAATGGAAAGGTCTAGTTACAACACCAACGGTTAAGATCCCACGTTCACGTGCTTCTCTCGCGATAACCGGTGCAGCACCAGTACCAGTACCACCGCCCATACCAGCAGTTACGAATACCATATTTGATCCGTCAAGATGTGTTAGAATTTCTTCAATTGTTTCAGTTGCAGCAGCAGCACCAACTTCAGGATTAGCACCAGCACCAAGACCGCGTGTTACATTTACACCAAGTTGAATTTTTTGTTCAGCAATTGAACCATCCAATGATTGGGCATCTGTGTTACATACCAAAAACTCACAACCTTCTTGGTTTGAGACAATCATGTTATTAACGGCATTACAACCACCGCCACCAACACCAATTACAGTAATTTTTGGTTTTAATCTCGTATCTTGAGTCTGCATTCTTACATTAATCATATTATTCCTCCGCTTCGACTAATAAAATTGTATTTTTATTGTTTTTTATAATTGTTCAGTTTTTTAGTTTAGTTTATCAGAATCTTATTATTATTTTTATGTGACTCTGTTTTTTTGACTTCGATTTTGGATATTCTAAAACACTCCGATTCTTTTTACCAGTTTTCTTTTAACCAATTTGTAACTTTATTTAATAAATTTTGCGATTTCACACCGGCATTTTCAACAATCAGCTTTGAATTGTCTTTTGATACCTTGTTTTCTTGCATTTTCTCGGCAAATAATAATAATCCAGCCGTGGTTGAAAAACTTGGTCCCGCAATTGAATCCGCCATCGCAGTTATATGTTTTGGCTTACCTAATCTTACTTTTTTATCCATGATTAAACTTGCCAATTCTGAAACGCCATCAAGCTGACTTGCACCACCAGTAATTACAACTCTTCTACCTGCAATTTGATTAATACCGCTATCAACTAATTTTGCTCGAACTAATTCTAATATTTCTTCCACTCTTGGCTGAATAATTCCAACAAGTAATGATTTTGAAACTTGATTTGGTGAATTTCTATCTTCCCCAATCATATTAACATCAATCATATCGGTATCATCAACCGCAGAAGGCAGCACGCTTCCGTGTAAAATTTTAATTCGCTCTGCATCATTAATTGATACTGTTAATCCACGAGCAATATCATTGGTTACATGTGACCCACCAACCGCAATTGCGCTTGTAAATATTAATTCACCCTCAGAAAAAACTGCAATATCAGTAGTCCCACCACCCATATCAACAATCGTACAACCCAAACGCATTTCATCATCAACCAAAGTTGATAAACCTGATGCGTAACCTGATGCACATAGATGGTCTAATTCTAAATGATTATGGCTTAGGACTGCTTTTATATTTCTGATCGATGGGATCATGGCAGTAATCGCGCTTATTTTAACGCCCAAATTCTGACCAAACATTCCGCATGGTTCCCGAATACCTTTTTGTCCATCAACGGTAAAATCATTTGGAATTGAATGGATTATTTCATCTTTGCCTTGCACCGCAACTCCGCGCGCTTGCATAACTGCGCTGGCGATATCTTTTGAAGTTATCTCATGCCCTAAGATTTTAACATTGATATTTAAATGATGCGATAAAACATGATTACCAGAAACATTTACAAAGACTTTTTCAATAACTTCGCCATTTAAATAAGGCATCGCCATTTTCTCGGCCGTATGAACTGCGTTCCCGATTGCTTTTTCTGTTTCTTTTAAATCAATGATAGCTCCAGATTTTAACCCGTTCGATGCTTGATGGCCAATTCCAATTATTTCCATTTCATCGGATTTAATTTTGGCAATAAGGCAACCGATCTTAGACGAACCAATGTCTAAAACTGTTATAATCCTGCTTTTTAAATTTAATTTTTGTGTAGTTAACGATATATTTCTGGTCATTCCCCGCCGCGCTCTTAATATTTCAACTTCGATTGTATTGTTTTTATTTATTATTATTTGATGATCTTTATCGCCATCTTATATATTCTTTTTATTAGTTTTTATTATTTCCTCGCCATTATAATCACTGTTTAGACTCGGTTTAATAATTATCCTATCAGAAAAACGCAAGTCAATCGAATCAATGTTTTTATTTAATATCATTTTTTTTTCGTGAAGCTGGGCTAAACGGCTAAGAGCATAGGAAAACCCTTCTTCTGGTAGCTTAACTTTTATCCCATTTTTTAGCTTAAAATCCCATCTTCTATCTTCGATCCGAATTGCGGCGTCTAATTTCGCTGCGATTTCTTCTTCTGCGAGTAGAATTTTTAATAAATCTTCGGCATGATCTTTGGCATTTTTTCCAACTACTATTGGCAAGTTATTAAACTCTTCCAAATTATCATCAGTTAAAATATTTCCCTTATTATCAATCAAGGCTAATTTCTTATTATATTGCCACAAAGCAATTGGCTTTCGCTCAACTAGATGAATATTTATTACATCTGGCAATTCTCTGGAAACGGTAACTTCCTCGACCCAAGCCAGTTTCTGAATTAAGTTTTTGGCATCAGTTAAATTAAACAGGAATATCGGATCACCATTATCAATATTTATAATCGCCCGCAGGGTATCAGAATCCGTATATTGCCTGCCTGTTACCATTACTTTTTCAACCACAAATCCCATTTTTGCTGATTGTGAGATAAATTTATCATTCGACCATTCGCCAAATTTACCAATTATACCATTTACAATAATGAAATATATTCCAATAGAAATTAATATTAATGGGGCTGCAATTAATATTCCGCGTCTAATTAAATGATTGCTAATGATTGATTTTCGAGCCGATTTTTTCGACTTAATTTTTTTCCTATGCCTAATTGGGGCTTTTGCTTTTGCCTTAATCATGGATTTTTGCGTTCTCTACCATCCAAGAAACCAAGGCTTTAAAATCCATTCCACAATATTCCGCTTGTTCGGGAGCAAGTGAAGTCGGGGTCATTCCAGGTTGGGTATTGAGTTCCAAAAAATATAATTCATTATCATTTGATAATATAAAATCTGATCTAGTCATCCCAGAACAGCCAAGCTCCCTATGGGCTATCAGAGCCATATTTTTAGCCTGATTAGATATTTCTTCTGATATCTCAGCCGGAATAACATGGATAGATCCGCCATCTGCATATTTTGATTCAAAATCATAAAAGCTATTCACTGGTTTTATTTCAGTAATGGTCAAAGCCTCAGCCGGTTTATCATTTTCTTGCATAACTGCAACAGTTAATTCACGACCTTTAATCATTTCTTCAATTAAAACTTCTTCGCCGAAACACCAATCTTCACCACCTAAAACTCCGCGATTATCGCCTTCTAAAATAATTCTAACTCCAAAACTAGAGCCTTCATTATTTGGCTTGATAACATAAGGTGCCGGAAATGGGATATCGCCTGCAAGTAATTGATCTTTACTTACCAGCTCACCTTTTGGTGATTTAATCCCATAGCCATTAAGCAGGTTTTTTGTTTTTTGTTTATCCATCGCCAAAGAAGAAGCGGCGGCATTTGAATGGGTATAAGCGATTTGCAGAATGTCCAAGACTGATTGAATGCAACCATCTTCACCCCATTTACCATGTAAGGCATTAAATACCACATCTGGTTTTGGGGTTAGCTGTTCAATTAATAATTTTAAATCACGAGTAACATCAATCTCAGATACATCATATCCAGCATCATGCAAAGCATTCGCACATTGAGCACCACTTGATAATGATACTTCTCTTTCTTCTGACCAACCGCCTTTTAATACTGCAACTTTTTTCATTATATTACTTTTTTCAATCTATCTTCTGCCATGATTACTTTGGCATTTGCAAATTCACCAATTCTTTTTATTTCCCAACGTAGCATAATTCCAAATTTTTCAAAAACCCTATATCGCACTTCTTCGCCAAGGCTCTCAAGATCATGCGATGTTGCATTACCTGTATTAATCATAAAATTACAATGTTTTTTGGACATCTCCGCTCCACCAATCATCAAGCCACGACAACCAGCTTCATCAATTAATTGCCATGATGATTTAGTTATTTCTGGATTATCTCTATTTGGATTAGCAAAAGTTGAGCCACCTGTTTTTTCCTTAACTGGTTGTGAATTTTCACGTTTTTCTTTTACTTCCAAAATATCTTTTTTAATTTGCTCTTTATCACCAGCAATAGATTTTAA
>CALDHH010000081.1 GCA_937941575.1 uncultured Alphaproteobacteria bacterium
GGAGTATCCGCTTCCTTATTACCAACAGCCGTAAAATTAGAAGATAGATCAGTATTATTCTGCAATATTTTTAAGCTCTGTAATATCTCAGCAAAGGAACCAGTAAAATGAAGACCAATACCACCAGCTTCATTCCATTTATTAATTGTATCCAGATTATCATCGATTAATATTGCATTTGGTTTGGCCAGTAATGGCTTATCTCTCTTTGAACAGACAATTAAATCCATCAACGCCCATTTATCTTTACCTGCAAATTTCACTGCCCAATCGGCTTTACCGCTATGGCATTCACTGCTCATAGTAACGGCAGTTAAAAAACGCACTTTACCAAAGCTCTCTAATTCTTCATAAAATTTAAATGCTCCTTCAAATGCTGGAATACTTGCCCACCATTCACGGTCCATCTTTGAATAATCTAATTTACCATCTGTCTTAATTCCAGTATCTTCGGCATGTTTATCAAAATCCGCCACAACACCATCAAGATCAAGAAATATATTAATATCTTTACTCAAAATACTTATCCTTTTTAAATTTAAATAATATACAGACTTATATCAAATATATATGAAAAAATCAATGCTCAATAAAAAACCGTATCAAACTAAACTAGATACGGTTTTTATTTTAGATATATTTTATAATTTATCTTTTTATTTGTGGAAGCTTTTTTGCTTCTTTAACTATTTTTGGTACTTGAACAGCCGTATCAAACATGGATTTAGTGCCCATAAGAAATCTATTTTTAATAGTAAAGGAGTTTTTAAACAATTTTGCTTCCATATCCTTAAATGATTTAGAATTAACAACCTCTTCACCTGCATCATCTATTTTATCAAATATAGAAATATCTACATCCAAAGATAATTCAGATATTAATTTCTTCTTACCTGAAGAGCCTGAATATTTAGATTTATACCCTACTTCTTTTAATAACTCATTCTCAACCCGATTAAGCTTTATAGCTCCAGGTATTATCTTGGCTATTGTTTTTACTACGGATTGCTTAGGATCCCTTATTAAAACCTCTAAATCCATAGAGTTTTCTTGAAATTCATTTAATAGCTTTTCAATTCTTTCTTTATTCATATTTTTATCCCTTCAATATATTTATATACATATACCAAAGAACTATGAAAATGTCAAGGCTGATAATCTAACCCAATATCAAGGACTTCTGTGCTATGCGTAATGTAACCGACAGAGATTATATCAACGCCTGTATCTGCGATTCCTTTTACTCTATCTAATGTAACCGTGCCTGATGATTCAATTATGGCTTTACCATTTATAATCTCTACTGCTTTTTTTGTATCAGAATTGCTAAAGTTATCAAGCATAATGATATCTATATCCGTTTTTAGAACTTCGTTTAATTGTTCAAAATTATCCACTTCAATTTCAATTTTAACAGTATGGCCGATATATTCACGGGCATTTTTAATGGCATTTGTTATACTGCCTGATGCAGCAATATGATTGTCTTTGATTAATATCATATCATCTAGCCCCATTCTATGGCTCGTACCACCGCCGACGCATACAGCATATTTCTCAAATATCCGCATATTCGGGGTTGTCTTTCTGGTCGCTGCGATTTTGGCTTTATTATCGCCAATCTCAATGCTCATCTTATTGGTAATTGTTGCAATACCTGACATATGGCTGATGAAGTTCAAGGCTACTCTCTCGGCAGTTAAGATGGAACGCATCTCACCAGATATTGTCATCAATATCTCACCTTTTTTAATTAAATCACCATCTTGTTTTTGGATATTAATGGTTAGATTGTGATCAACCATTTCAAAAACTTGTTTGGCAATATCTATTCCTGCAAGACAACCATCCGCCCTAGTATTCATTAATACCGTGCCTAATGTACCTTTTTTTATTGTGCTTAAAGTGGTGATATCACCCGATCTGCCCAAATCTTCTTGCAATGCTTGTTTGATTAATGGTTCAGTTAATATATTCGATAATTCAAATTCCATCTTATGATACCAGCCTTTCTGATTTATTTGTCTTTAAGAATTGTATAGTTAATTGATTTATTTTTTCTAAATTTGTAAAACTTCTCATTTGCAAAGATGCTGATTTATCTGGGTAATCTAATCTATAATGGCCACCCCTGCTCTCGCATCTAGCCAAGGCAGAGATTGTTATCATTCTTGCCATCAAAGCCATATCATATACGGCATCATTAACTCCATCGGCTTTATTTTCAATTTCTACGATATTTTTCAATCCAATTTTCATTGATTTTTCTGTACGTGCAACCCCAACCAGATTCATCATAATTTTCCGAAGCTTCTGAACATCACCATCAAATACTTGTTTATCTTGAAACCTATAACCACTGCCAAATATAAAGCTTCCTTTAACATCGAATCTCTTTTTAATATCAATTGCCGCCCTGCCGCCCATGACAATTGCTTCCATTAATGAATTGCTAGCCAGACGATTGGCACCATGTAAGCCAGTTGATGCAACTTCTCCAACTGCCCATAGACCAGCAATATTAGTTCTGCCATCTAAATCAGTTTTTATACCGCCCATATAATAATGAGCCGCTGGCGTTACTGGAACTAATTCCGCTTTTGGATCTTTATCCGCTTTTTTACAAGCGGATATTAAGGCTGGAAATTTATCAATATCGATCATTCGGCAGTCTAAATATACTTTTCTGCCTTTTTGCATCTCTGCGAATATACCACGACTAACCACATCACGCGGGGCTAATTCCGCCATTGGGTGTACGTCTTGCATGAAACGCTTACCTCGGCTATTTCTAAGATATGCCCCATCACCTCTTAATGCTTCTGTTGCAAGTGGCATTGGGTCTTGCCCCAAATCCAAAGCAGTTGGATGAAATTGGACAAATTCTAAATCAGCCAGCTCCGCCCCTGCTTTAGCCGCAATTGCAACCCCACGTCCAACTGCCCCAAGAGGGTTTGTTGTTTGCGAATATAATCCGCCTGCTCCGCCAGTTGCCAAGACAATATTATGCGATTTAATTTTTTCAATTCTGTTTGATTTTAGATTGCGAACAAAAACTCCTTGTACCTGATCTTGATAAGTTTCAATTTTCTCCAAAGATAGATTGCCAATGAATTTAATTGAGCTTGTATTTTTAACAGCATCGCTTAGAGCTCGCATTAACTCAAACCCAAAACCATCACCTGCAATTGCTTTTAAAACTCTTCTTTTTGAATGACAGGCTTCTTTATTCATTAGATAATTATTCTGACCATCTTTATCAAATTTAACTCCATATTTCTCTAGAATTTTTATATATTCGGGCGCTTCATTTGTTAAAAGATTTGAAACTCTCTCACAGGATATTCCGGCCCCTGCTTTTATCGTATCAAGCAAATGCAATTCTGAATTATCATCCTTAGCAACCGCAGCGGCAATCCCGCCTTGCGACCATTGGCTTGCAGATTCTGAAGTTAAATCTTTATTACTTATCACCAATACTTTTTTAGGGGCGAGTGATAAAGCAGTGAATAATCCAGCCGAACCCGCCCCAATAATCACAACATCATAAAACAAATCAGTCATATCAAAACCTTACATTCAACATATTTTCAACCGCTTGTTTTGCTCTAACCGCAACAGCTGGATCAACAAAAACTTCATGTTCTAGATTTTGTAAACAAGATAAAATATTTTTTAAATTTATCCGTTTCATATGCGGACATAAATTACATGGACGGACGAATTTAACATCTGGATTTTGTACTGACACATTATCTGACATTGAACATTCAGTTACCATCACTACGGTATCTGGCTTATTATCCATCACATAATCACTCATTGCTTTGGTTGATCCTGCAAAATCAGCTTCATCCACAACATCCGATGGGCATTCTGGATGAGCTAGGATCACTGCCCCTGGATATGCTTCTCTAAATTCTCTGATATTCTCTGGTGTAAATCTTTCATGTACTTCACATGAACCAGCATAGGTTAAAATAGTCTTGGAAGTAAGTTTGGCAATATTTGCTGCCAGATATTGATCTGGAATCATCAAGACACGTTCACTATCAAAACTCTCCACAATCGCCAAAGCATTCGAAGACGTACAGCAAATATCCGATTCTGCTTTTACTTCCGCCGAGGTATTTACGTAAGTTACAATTGGCACGCCAGGGTATTCTTCACGTAAAGCAATAACATCAGCCGCAGTAATTGATTCGGCCAATGAACAACCTGCCCGCATATCTGGAATAAGAACGGTTTTATCAGGGCTTAAAATCTTGGAAGTTTCTGCCATGAAGTGAACACCTGCTTGCACGATTATCTGCTCATCAATCTTGGCTGCTTGTTGGGCAAGCTGTAATGAATCACCGCTATAATCTGCAACGCAATTAAAGATCTCTGGCGTCATATAGTTATGAGCCAAGATTACCGCCCCGATTTCTTTCTTTAATTTATTAATCTCATAAATATACGGAGCATAGCTAGCCCATTCTTCTTTCGGGATAACATGGCTTACTTTCTTATACATCTCAGCAGTCTCTGCGATTACTACATCATTATATTCTGGTATAAAATCCTTTGGCATTTCTCTCTCTTTTCCATTTGGTTTAATCTTATTTAACTATAATTATTAATACTCTTTATGAGTATATCTAATTATATACTCTTTCCGAGCATAATTGCAACAAAAAAATTTAATTGAATTTTATAAATTAAGATTAAGATTATATTTCAAGAAGATAAGCAAATAAAAACCGCCCTATGATTTCTCAAAAAGACGGTTATATTATTCTATGTTATTTGAATATTATAGTTTAATCGCAGGTAATTTCTTAGTTGCTCTAATAATATCACCCATATGTCTTGCATATTTTAATGTCTGGAATACTGATTTTTTAGGGCTAGATAGATTTAAATCTTTTAAGATCTGGATATCATTATTTTCTTGATCGCCCTTTATTGCGGCTCGCAGAATTGTTGTATCCAAACCAGAATCCCGCATTGCTTTTTCAAGCTCTACTGTTTTTGAAGTATTTGGAATATTTAATTGATCTGCCAATTGTTCTGAAAGTTCTTTTATAACCGCACCTTTTTTCGTAACATTTGTAACAGTCTCGGTAACAGAATATTCTGCATTACGTTTGATATTAACGACATCAAGCATATTTTGTTGAAATTCTTGACTTATTCTTAACAATTCTAATGGGCTCATTTTTATTTCCTTAAATCTGTGGAAGTTTTTTTAAAGTTTTAATTATTTTGACTTGATTAGATATTTTCTTATTGCTTAAACCTTTTGATTGAATAAGCTCCCTATTCTCTGCAATTGCATCTGTGACTTTATCCATTTTCGATACGTCATGGCCAGATAAGAATAAAGATGTCCGAATACCTGGAAATTCAATTCCAATTGGAGCATTATCTAAATGCTTAACTAATTCTCGTCTAATAACTCTTGATTTGATTAAATTTGATGCTGTTTTTACAATAGTAGTTGGAACAGAATAATCTGGGTTACGAATTATATTCACTATGTCCAAATGGTTTTGTTGAAAATCTGCTATTAATTTAGCAATTTCTGCTTCGCTTTTCATCTTATATATCCTTAAAATAGAATCTAATTAAACATAACTAAAATTAGCTATTCTGTCAATATATAATATTATTAGTTTAAACCTTAAGAAGCTAGATTTAGTTGGTTTCTTTCTAATAGAACTTCGGTTCTGAACTTAAATAATGCAGCTGGACGACCACCCGTTTTACTAGACATTTTACCTGTATCTTCTACTAATTTTAAATTCTCAACCAAACGTCTGAAATTTTGCTTATGGAGTTTTTGCCCCATTATTGCTTCAACCGTTTTTTGTAACTGGAATAAGGTAAATTCACTAGGCAATAATTCAAAAACCACTGGTCTATATTTTAACTTTCCACGTAATCTTCCAATCGCGGTGGCCAAAATTCTGCGATGATCATATTGCATAGCATGGCTTTTTATATAATCTGACTTAGATAAATCCATTTCCTTATCTTTTAATGCTTCTTCAACTAGCCTTGCTTCATATAAAAGCTCATATCTCTCTAATACTTTTTCATTATCCCAATGATCCGTATTATCCAAACAGAAACATAAATCAGCCCGAGATTTTCGGTCTTTTTTCTGTGTTTTATCTTCAGTATTCTCGATAAATCTTCTTAAACTTGGGATTATCATGTTATCAATAATCTCTGGCTTGCCATCACGCCAATCTTCCCATGGGAAATAATCATACCAATCACCCCAAGATTCTTTATTATCCAGTCTTAGCTCTTCATCAAAAGTTAGAGCCAAATATCCAACAGATACCAGTCTTGGTCCATCTTTTTTCTGCCCAGCATAACGACCACGATTACCGAATGTATATAATTGTTCAACATATTTTGGTTTAATTGGCGTTTGTTCATCCACCCAGGATAAAAGTCCAGCTTCCAAAGTCCTATGCTGAACTGGGTCAAACGGACCAAAAGGCAAGGCATCTTTTCTATCGACGGAAGTATTTTCTTCTATCCCCATTAATTTTAAATTATTTGAGGTATCACGAGTGATATATATAGCTGGTTTATAACCAATAGATGCGACAATCACCGCACTTAAACTCATTATAACACCTGTATCTTCAGACATAGAAAAACCCTTAAAAATTATTACCACGATATATAAAAGAATATATATTTTTAAGGGGTTTTAGTCAAAATTATATTTATAAATGATCTGATTATCTTAAAAGCTTACTTATACTTACTTAAAGACTGACCTTTTACTTTTTCCAAAGCGACATTTCTTTTAGCTTGAGTTTCAGAAAATGTTCTATTAAATTCTTCCATTGAGTTTCTATGGCTTTCAGCTTCTTTTTTCTGGCGCAATTCTCTTTGCTTCTTGGTCTTTGCGAGCATTGCCGCATTAGCTTGTAAATAATCTGCTCGAACGCTTTCACGTTGCATTTTTTGGAACTCTCTCAAGGAAACCTCTTTAGTTCCGCCATAAACGCCTTTTGCTTTTATTTTAACTTTTTTGGTGTCAAGTTCAGCACTTTTAGCTCTTCTATATTCTTCATAATCTTTTCTTGCAAGTGACCTAGCTTTTTCAGGAGAGTAATTAAGCCTACCGCTGGTATTTGCACCACCACCAGTAATAACAAATTTACTTTGTTGACTGGCAGAATTAGTTCTTTTAATGGCTCTTTGTTTTATTCTTTGTTTCGCATATGAGCTGCTGCCTTTTTTAGCAGTTGATTTAGAACCTGGAATTAAACCACTATACCAACTATCAGCCATTGACTGGCTTGGGATAGCAATAGAAATTGATATAGTCATTAATAATACTGCAATAATATAGCGCATGTTAATCGCCTTCCTTAAATAAACTTTTGAACTTGCTGTGCCGCGCTTGATATACGCCTTAAAGCACCACGCGTTGCTTCTTGTTCTTGTTTTAAATATTCAGATGGGTAACCCATTTTGACCTTGATATCCATTGGGATAATTGAGGTTGTTCTATTAATACTACGCAACCCCTCTAAGCGTTCCATCATCATTCTTGCGTTTTTTTTCTTCTCCGCACCAGTAGATTCATTTAGAATTTTAATCATTCTATTGATGGTTTCTTTAACTCTATGTTCTGCAGGCCATAGGCCGTCAATTCTTCGTTGATTTTTAAATAATTCTGCATTTCTAGGAGAAAATCTCATTTTTTCAGCAAAATATCTAACCCCTTCATAATCTTCTCTAGTAGGGTCTTTGCCTTGTAAAGTTTTAATAACTGGAAATTTTGGGACATTAGACATCCGATCTCGTGATCGGCTACCTTTTTTATAATCATTATTTCTATTATAATTTCTCACCCTAGAATCGCCATATTTTGGCTTTTTATCTTCTATTTCTTCCACTTCTTCTTGTCTTGGCGCGATCTCTCTTTTATATTCAGGGACGTAGCCTGGTATCAAGCCTTTATAACCTGGAGGCTGATTTTTAGAAGACCCAGATGATTTATTAGAAGGTGCAGTTAAGCCAGAATAACCAACGGCATTATTGGAATTCACAAAAACTAGCCCTGCAATTGAAAAGGCAATAATAGGTAGTACTATCTTCTTCATTACTATTTCCTAAATAAATAATAAAAACACATTAACTAATATGATATCATATTTTTAATTATTATTCCAATTATAAAAGGCAGTACTATGGTGAGCATAAATATTGAGCAGTTACATGTATCTGATTTAATTGAATTATATCGAGATAAAGAGCTATCTCCAGTGACTGTTACCGAATATGTTTTAGACAAAATAAAAGTCAATGATTCTAAATATAATATATTTGCCCATATCGATGAAGAGTTAGCATTAGAGCAAGCATTAAAATCAGAACAAAGATGGAAAAATGGCACTGAGCTAAGTCTAATTGATGGTGTTCCAACCACAGTTAAAGATTTATCTGATGTAAAAAACATGCCGACCAAATATGGTTCTTTAACTTTTAAAAACGCTGCCCCCGCAAATAAAGATTCCATTCCCGTTCAGAGATTAAGGGAAGATGGAGCAATATTTCTAGGTAAAACAACCACCCCAGAATTTGGTCATAAAGGTGTAACGGATAGCTTATTAAACGGGATTACAAAAAACCCACATAACCCAGAGAAAACAACAGGCGGATCATCCGGTGGTGCGGCCGCGGCTGCTTGTAAGAAATTAGGCTTATTGCATTTAGGTTCAGATGGTGGGGGATCACTGCGAATACCTGCTTCATTTACGGGAGTATTTGGGTTTAAACCCAGCCATGATTTAGTAACGGTATCTCCAGCCCATGCCCATTCTGAATTATCCGTTAATGGGGCAATTACAAATTCGGTAAAAGATGCAGGCTTCATGCTAAACACAATCACAAAACCCGATCCGAATATAAAAAGAAAGTTTAATTATAAACAGCATGATTTTATTAATTTGGATGATATTGATATTGCTAATTTAAAGATTGCCTATAGCAATTCCATCAATGATATTCAGCCAAATTCAGATGTTAATGAAGTATTTAACATTGCGATAGATAGTATCAAATCAATTAATAATAATGTAACAGAAATAAAATTAGAATTACCAAAATTAATCGCAACTTTTAATCAATATTGGATGGCAAGCGCCCATCATATCGTCTCTGAATTTAGCTTG
>CALDHH010000082.1 GCA_937941575.1 uncultured Alphaproteobacteria bacterium
TTCGATAAAGCAAGTTTTTGCAATTGATGGTAAAACTCTGTCTAAATATAGTATTAAACCTCAAGCAATTGGTAATGCATCATATTATTTTGGTCCATTTAAAATCTATGATGCAAAATTATATAGCAGTGTAGATATCTGGAAGCAATCTAGACCCTTTGCTTTGGAGCTTACCTATAAACAAAATATCAAAGGGTTAGATATCGCAAAGAAAACTATTCAAGAAATAAAAGCTCAAGGAATTACTGATAAGGGAAAATTAGATAATTGGAGTAAAAGAATTATACAAATAATCCCCAATGTATCAAAGGGAGATGATATTACTGGTGTTTTGACCAAGGATACTCATATTTATTTTTATAAAAACAATAAACAACTTGGCTTTATTGATGATCCCGAATTTAGTCAGCTATTTTTTAATATTTGGCTTGGTAAAAATACAAAGAATCTAACAGAACGTAATAAATTAATTAAAGCAGATACAAATGTCTCAAACTGATTTAAAATTAAAATCTCTTATTCCATATGGTTTAATGTCTCTGCCTTTGGCTTTTGCTGGCTTACCATTATATATGCACGCCCCCAAATTCTATGCTGATGAATTTGGAGTATCATTGATATCTTTAAGCATTATATTATTATTCTTGCGCGGAATTGATGCAATTCAAGACCCAATTTTGGGAATAATATCTGATAAATATTCAAAGAATAGAATATCATTATTCACAATCGCTGCAAGCTTACTTGGGCTTGGGGTATTTGCTTTATTTACACCTTTTTTAGCAATTTCCAATATAATTTGGTTTGGGATAATGATGTTCTTGGCAACTACTGGTTTTAGCATGCTCACCATATTAATGGGAAGTTTAGGCAGCATATGGACAAAAAACTACCATGATAAAACTAAAATATCGGCCTTTAGAGAAAGCATAATATTAATTGGAATTTTAATTGCAGCATCCCTACCTTCTATTTTAGAAATAATTTATCCAGAACAGAAATCATTACAATTATATTCAGTAATTACTTTAGCAATCACAGCAATCACCTTAATAATATTTATAAACTGGTATAGATCTAATTCTGAAATCTTTAAAAGAGAAACTCTCCAAGCTAAGAAATCCAATTCTATAAAACAATTACTAGCTCATAAAAACTACCTTAGTTTCTTTATTACTTATGGTTTTAACGCAATGGCCGCAGCATTTCCAATGGTTTTGTTTTTATTCTTTATCGAAGGCTTTTTAAATTCTGCTAGTTGGACTGGAATATTTCTATCCGCTTATTTCCTCTCTGGTGCTATATCAATGCCATTTTGGCAATATATCTCAAAGAAGCAAGGAAAAGTAGTTACTTGGGCATCCTCAATGCTTCTTGCGATACTAAGCTTTGTTTGGGTTATTGGCTTAGATACTGGTGATAATATTCAATTTTTAATTATCTGTTTAATCTCGGGTCTATCTTTGGGGGCTGATTTTTCTCTACCCCCTTCTATATTATCAGATCTTATGGATAAAACTGATACAACAGATTCTGCAGCAACTGGGTTTTCTATTCAAACATTTTTGGCAAAATTTGGAATTACCGTTGCTTCGATAATTGGGTTAATGGCTTTGAATATATTTGGCTATGATAATGATATCAAAATCCAATCAGAAGATACTGCAAATGCAATTAAATATATTTATGCATTACCGGGAATTATTTTAAAAATACTTACCTTGGTAAGTTTAACAATATGGTATAAATCATACGGAGATCAAAATGAAAAAAATCAGGAATATAATTATAACAATGGGGGTAATAATGTTTTGTAGTGCTTGTAATGGTAATAGCGAAAAAGTTTTAGCACCATATAATGATGAAACGCCAAAAATGAATGTTAAAGAATTCTTCAATGGCGATATAAAAGCTTGGGGTATTGTGCAAAATCGAGGTGGCGAAGTCATCCGCAGATTTGAAGCAGATTTAATCGGAACTTGGGACGGTAATAAAGGTAAGCTAGCTGAGATATTTACCTATAATGATGGCGAGAAACAAGAACGTGAATGGAATTTAGAAATAACTGGTGAAAACACATTTAACGGCACTGCATCTGATATTGTTGGAACAGGTAAGGGATTATCAAAAGGAAATGCTTTGCGTTTGCAATATGTTTTAACTGTGCCAGTTGGTGATACGACATATGATTTAACATTTGATGATAGAATGTGGTTAATTAGCGAAGATACATTAATGAATCGTGCTGTTATGAAGAAATTTGGCTTTAAAGTTGGCGAGCTAATTGTATTCATGCAAAAACAACCTAAGCCTAAGGTAAATTCAGATGCAAAATAACAATATTTGGATAATCGGTGCGAGTTCTGGTATTGGTAGAGCTCTTGCAATCGAACTAGATAAAGAAGATGCTAATTTAATTCTATCAGCAAGGTCTTTGGATTCATTAAATAAGCTAGATCAAGAATTAGAAAAAAAGCATCTAGTAATCCCAACCGACCTTACCGATTCAAACAGTATTGATAAAGCATTAAAACAAATATCAGAAAAGAACATAAAACTTGACCGAGTAATTAATCTAGCCGCTATATACTCTGCGGATAAGATGCTTGATTTACCATTGGAGAAGATTGAAGCAATAATCGATGTAAACTTAACTGGTACATT
>CALDHH010000083.1 GCA_937941575.1 uncultured Alphaproteobacteria bacterium
GTAGATGGCAGACAAATTCACATGTAATAGATATAAAGATTGATAGATAAAATATAAACCCCTGTATAAATAGCTTGTTTATGCAGGGGTTTTTAATTTTGGTTATTTTTTCTTTTCCAATTTAACCTTTAAAGGATTTGGGATTAATTCTTTGGTAGCGCCAGTTCCAACATCAACAGCAGCACCAATTACGCCACCGAATATAATATTACCAGCCATGCCAGCCGCACCAGCACCAGCAATCTGAGAACTAACATTAGTTTGTAAGGTTTTATAACCTTTCTTGGTGGTGGTGATTGCGTTAATTATATTAATTCAGTAATTTTATTACAAGTTTTTATTATATAGAGATGTTTTGCTATTTGGATAAAATTCTGAAAATTCTTGATTTTATGTTGAAAACCTGTATTCTATGAAAAATTAAATAATTTATAAGGTGATTTGTGAAGAAACATAAGTATAAAATTTTAGGCGCTTGTTTAATAATTGGCTTAATAGTGCCTTTTAACGCAGTAAGTGCAGCCGATGATGCCCAAAAAGATCCAAAAGAAAATATTGAGTTAGTAGAATCAGCAGATTTAAATAATAACAAAAAAGACATTGGCATGTGTTATTCACCTGCACCATTAGAAGATGTTGATGGCTGCGCAGATTGCTTAAAAATATCAAATATATTTGATTCAGAGCCAAGTGATAATGTATCAAAAAACTTTAAACAAGCATTTGAGATTATGTTGCAATCTGAATTTGGATCAATGGTATTTGATACCGCTAGATCTGCGGATGTGCCATTGATATATGACCAAGAATTAGTTGAAAAACATAAAAATGCGGATGGTTTATTAAATATCTCTAATGGTTCATATGTTTATAACAAAGATTTATTGATGGAAGTTTTGGAAGATGAAGCTTTGACCAATTTTGTTGATACAATCTCGCATGAATTTTTTCACGCTTATCAATTAAGCCAATCGACCGAAGTAATGCAGAATTACCGTGGTATGGAAGAAAAAGACGCAATTGCGATGGCTTTGGGAATTGAAATACCGGCTTATATGTTCGCAACTGTGGTAATTCATGACTTGGTTAGCAAGGGATTATTAAGTAAGTTCGATGTAATCGCATCTGAATCTAACATCGTTAAAAATCTATATCGTATTTATGATGATATAAGCAAGACTAGCGAGAGCGGTCAAACTCAAGAAAATATCGGATTATTTGCAGAGACTATGCTTTCTTCAAATGACCCATGGATTAGCTTCTTTAGATTAGACCTAATGAGAACCGCAATGGAAGAAGGGCTTTCAGGCGAATTAAAAGAAGAGCTATCAAGTAACTTGCCTGATAATGCATCAAATTGTCTAAGAGAGTTTTCAAGAATGGCAAATGGTGAATATTTATTGCCAAAGGGAACAAGTGTCGAGCAAATCGATCAATTGTTGAAAAAAGATCTAGTTCTAGAACAAATATATTATGGTGATATATATAACAGGCCTGATATAGAAGAAGTTTCGATTCCGCAAACTAATCCAGTTGAAGAACTTGTACCGTTAACTGGTAAAGCTAATGCTGATATTATTACTGAGAAGAAAACTAATTCTACTAGAGGTAAAGATGAGCCAGATATGATTAAAAAATTAAGAAAGCTATTTCCTTAAACTCTAAATCTAAATATCCTTAATCTCTTGTGAAGACTAACTCAATATCGCTTGATAAATCGGCTTGGTATGCGTATCCACCATAATTAAATCCTTTTAAGTCTTCGATTTTCTCAATTTTATTCTGAATAATAAAACGAGCCATTGAACCACGCGCTCGCTTGGCAAATAAACCAATCATCTTTGGCTGGCCATCTCGGATCTCTTTGAATTGCGGGGTTATGAATTTGGCCTTCAAATCTTTTTTCTGAACCGCGCTTATATACTCATTCGATGCAAGGTTAATTACATCTTGTCCTTGGTAATTATCATTGATGAAATTGGTAATCTTATCACCCCAAAACTCATACAGGTTTTTACCCTTGGCATTGGCTAATCTTGTACCCATCTCCAAGCGATATGGCTGCATTAAATCCAATGGTTTTAATAATCCATATAGTCCTGATAATATTGCCAAATGATCTTGGGCATAGGCAATTTCAGCATCGGTTAGGGTATCAGCATTTAAGCCAACATATGTATCACCACGGAAAGTATAAACTGCTTGTTTGGCATTCTGGCTGGTAAATGGAAATTCAAAATTACGGTAACGATCATAATTCAAATCAGTCAATTTATCGCTTAATTTCATTAATTTCGATAGCTCTGGTTTCTCAACTTTATTCAGAACTCCTAATAATTCCTGCACTTCATTTAAAAAAACAGGTTTGCTTTCTGTTTTAATTGGTGCTGCTTCATCAAATTCAAGCTTTTTTGCCGGAGATACTAGGATAATCATGGTAAACCTTTAATTTAGAGTTCTTAATTTGCCTATATTAGTAAATTTTATAAAAAAATAACAGAAAATACTTGGCTTTTTCTACGAATCTAATCATATTGTAATTGGAAAGTCGGTAATGGGCGAATTGCTCGCGAACTTGGTCAGGTCTGAGAAGAAGCAGCCATAACGGGATAACTCGGGTCGTTATTCGGCTTTCTACTTATCAGCATAGGAAATGAATCCTAAATAAGCATTTATTCCCTATGCTGATCGCATTAATTTAGTATATAAAAATGGATATTATTTATAGAATAATATATTGAAAGGGTCTAAATCTTGTCTGAAAACACAGAATACCAAGTATTAGCCCGCAAATACCGCCCAAAAGACTTTAACGGATTAATTGGTCAAGATGCTTTGGTTAGAACTTTAACTAATGCAATTGATAATAACCGTATCGCCCATGCATTCATGTTAACTGGTGTACGGGGAATTGGTAAAACTACATCGGCTAGAATTATTGCAAAATCATTAAACTGTATCGGTGCTGATGGTAATGGTTCAGCCACTGCAAACCCATGTGGTATATGTGAGAATTGCGTATCAATTACCGAGGATCGTCATGTTGATGTTTTGGAAATGGATGCGGCGTCTAGAACCGGTGTTGATGATGTTCGTGAGATTATCGAATCTGTGCAATATTCACCAAGCTCGGCTAGATATAAAATATATATAATCGATGAAGTGCATATGTTATCCAAAAATGCCTTTAACGCCTTGCTTAAAACATTGGAAGAACCGCCAGAACACGTAAAATTTATCTTTGCCACAACTGAGATTAGAAAAGTTCCAATTACGGTATTATCCAGATGTCAAAGATTTGACCTGCGTCGGGTTGATGCCGAACTATTAACTTCTTACTTCAAAGAAATCGTTGCCAAAGAAGGTGGCGTTGCCGAAGATGAAGCAATATCACTAATCGCTAAAGCCGCTGATGGTTCTGTGCGTGATGGTTTAAGTATTCTTGACCAAGCCTTATCAATTGAAAATAAAAATATCAATCAAGAACAAGTCCGCAATATGCTTGGCTTGGCGGATCGTACAATTATCCTTGATTTATTTGAGACTATGGTTGCAGGCAAAGCCCCTGAAACACTGGCTATGGTTGATGAGATGTATAAATCAGGTGCCGATCCAATTGTAATCCTACAAGATTTAATGAGCTTAACCAATTTCTTAAGCAAAGCAAAAATCGTTAATAATTCTAGCGATGATATCAACCTGCCCGAAGCAGAGCGTATCCGTGGTAAAGAATTATCAGCAAAATTATCAATTCCTGTTTTAACCAGAATTTGGCAAATATTATTAAAAGGATCATCAGAAGTTGGGCAAGCTCAAATCCCGATCCAAGCATTAGAAATGGTTTTAATCCGTATCCTTTATGCATCAGATATGCCGACACCATCGGAGCTAATTAAAAAGCTTGAAGGTGGTAATAATGGATCTGCAAATAATGTAAGTTCTGGTAATTCTGCCCCAAGCTCTAATGGTTCTGGTGCAACTGCTATATCTAATCAATCAATTAATAATAACCCAAATGGTTCAAATATTGTGGCGTTGAATGCAGCGGTAAAACCACAAGAAGTTATCCATGAGGTTATTACTCCCGAAGAGATTGTAATACAAGATCCAAGTAGCTTCGAAGAGATATATGATCTATTTGTTGAAAAAAGAGAAGCAATTTTATCAGCAAGAATCCATTCATTAGTCCATCCAGTAAGCTTTAAACATGGTTTAATTGAGATTCAGCTAAAAGAGGGTGCAGATAAGTCAATCTCGGGTGAGATAACTAAGAAATTAAATGAATGGCTTGATACAAAATGGACGGTTGTTGTAAATGCCAATGCAGATGCTCTGCCAACATTACAAGAAATTGATAGAGCAGCGGAGAAAAAACAAATGGATAAGGCAATTGCTAACCCAATTGTAAAACAAATCATGGATTCTTTCCAAGGTGCAGAAATTATTGATATAAGAACTAGAATGTCTATAGACGAAAACGGAGATAAAAATGACTAATTTAAGTGATATGATGCAAAAAGCCCAAGTAATGAAGCAAAAAATGGAAGAAATGCAAGTAAAAGTACTTGATATGGAAGTTGAAGGTCAAGCCGGTGCTGGTATGGTGAAAGTTGTTGCTAATGGTAAGGGAGAGATTAAAAAATTAGATATCGATCCATCTGCAATTGATCCAAATGATAAAGAATTATTAGAAGACTTAGTAATCGCGGCTGTAAATGATGCCAAATCAAAAGGCGAGAGAATGGTTGCGGCTGAAACTCAAAAAATAATGAGCGATATGGGTCTGCCGGCTGGTTTAGATTTACCATTTTAACCTAAGCTTTAAATTATAGATTAAAGAGAGATAATATCTTGAAAATAGTAACTTGGAATATAAACTCTGTACGTTTGCGTATTGAAACTGTTTTACAAATGGCTAGAGAAGACAGCCCAGATGTTATCTGCCTACAAGAAACCAAAACTCCAGATGAATTCTTTCCAGTCGATGCTTTTAAAGATGCTGGATATGAACATCTGGCCTTTAAAGGAATGAAGGGATATAACGGTGTTGCTTTTGTATCAAAAACTCCATTAAATAACTTTAAATCATATCAAAGATGCAGTAATGATGATTGCCGCCATATTTCGGTAGAAGTAAAAAAAGATGGTCTTGATGCCCCGATTGAGCTGCATAATTTATATATACCGGCGGGTGGATATGATGCTGATCCAATATTAAATCCAAAATTTCAACATAAGCTGGATTTTGTAGATGAATTAACCAAATGGTTCCCAGCAAATGTTGATAAATCAAAGCCAGTAATTGCTATGGGTGATATGAATATCGCCCCGATGGAGCATGATGTTTGGTCGCATAAGCAATTATTAAAAGTGGTCTCACATACGCCAGAAGAAACAACTAGATTTGAGAGCTTTTATCAATCAATGGATTTCGTTGATGCCATTCGAAAATTTGTGCCAGAGGATGAAAAGCTTTATACATGGTGGAGCTATCGAGCTAAAGATTGGTTGAAAGCTGATAAAGGCCGAAGATTGGATCATATGTGGGTTACAAAATCTTTGGAGCCATTATTAAAATCGCATAAAATTCGCAAAGATATCCGTGGTTGGGAACGCCCAAGCGATCATGCGCCAGTTATCTTAGAACTTAAATAATAACATCTATATATTTACAAGCATAAAAAAAAGAGAACTTTATAATAAAGCTCCCTTCTTAGAATTATTCTATTTGACGTTATTAAGCAGCCAAGATAGTTTGACCAGTTTTCGCCCAATCTTTCACAAAAGCTTCTAAACCTTGATCAGTTAATGGGTGGTTATATAATTGTCTAATAACTTTTGGTGGGATTGTTGATACATCAGCACCCATTTTTGCAGCTTCTACAATATGGTTTGGGTTTCTAATTGATGCAACTAATACTTCGGTTTGGAATTCTGGATATTGTGAATAAATTTCAACAATATCGCTGATTAGCATTAAGCCATCTTGTCCAAGATCATCTAAGCGACCAATGAATGGAGAGATAAAGCTAGCACCTGCTTTTGCAGCCAAGATTGCTTGGGCAGCAGAGAAACATAGGGTTACATTAACCATTGTGCCTTCATCGCTTAAAGTCTTACAAGTTTTTAAACCATCTGGAGTAAGTGGGACTTTAATTACTACATTGCTTGCGATTTTTGCCAAATGGCGACCTTCTTTTAACATTGTGTCAAAATCAGTTGCCGCAACTTCTGCACTTACTGGGCCATCAATTATTCCACAGATTTCTGTGATAACTTCGATAAAATCACGACCAGATTGGGCGATTAAGCTTGGATTTGTTGTAACTCCGTCTAACAGACCAGTTGAAGCCAAGTCTTTGATTTCAGCAACATCGGCAGTATCTATAAAAAATTTCATGATTGGTAACCCTTTCTAAGATTGTTTAATTAATCCAATAACTTTATAGCTATTTTAAAATAAACCCAAGCATTTTATTCGGATCAAAAAACTATTTTAAAGCTACTTGGTTTTATGAGGAAATATCTTTATATTCCTTGAGTATGTTTGATAACGCAAAAAATATAAATATAAAGACAATCTCGGTATTGGTGCCTTACCCATTGCCAAGAGCCTATAGCTATATCATTCCAGCTGATTTAGAAGTTGAAATTGGTGATTATCTTATCGTGCCATTCGGAAAAAAAGAAATTATCGG
>CALDHH010000084.1 GCA_937941575.1 uncultured Alphaproteobacteria bacterium
TAATAAATTCATAGATTTTAATTTAGAATTCTAATATAATATACCCAAGTTATATATTATAAAAAATCTTGGGGAAATCATGTTAAAAAAACTTATTATAGCCTTTGCTATCATATTCTTTGCATCTATTGGAAATCAATCTATTGCTTTGGTTGCAGTTGATGAAATCGCTCCGGAAATCAATCCTAAAGATATAGTTCATTATGCAATCGCGATGCATGGTGAGCCAAAATATAAATCTGATTTTACCCATCTTGAATATGCTAATCCTGATGCTATTAAAGGTGGAGTTTTAAATTTATCGGCAATTGGTGGCTTTGATAGTTTAAATCCTCATATTTTAAAGGGTAATGCTGCATCTGGTATTACTATGGTTTACCAAACAATATTGTAAAGCACAAAGGATGAGGCATTTACTGAATATGGCTTAATTGCTGAAAATATTGAAATACCAGAAGATAGGTCTTGGGTTATCTTTAATCTTCGACCTGAGGCTAAATGGCATGATGGCGTAGAGCTTACTGCTGATGATGTAGTTTGGAGTTTTGATATTTTAAGAGAAAAAGGTCACCCTTTTTACAAAGCCTATTACGCTAATGTTACAAAAGCAGAGAAGCTGGATAAATATAAAGTAAAATTCACATTCAACATGGCTAATAACCGAGAGCTTCCTTTGATTATGGGGCAGATGACTATATTTCCAAAACATTTTTGGCAAGATAAAGATTTTGCATCAACTAGCTTAAAAGTCATTCCGATTGGTAGTGGCCCATATAAAATAAAATCAATTGATGCTGGTCGTAATATTACCTATGAACGAGTAAAAGACTGGTGGGCAAAGGATTTACCGATTAACAAAGGTAGATATAATTTTGATGAAATCAGTTATGATTATTACAAAGATTCAACTGTGGCATTAGAAGCATTCTTCTCAAATGAATATGATTTTAGATCTGAAAATATCGCAAAGTCTTGGTTTACAGCTTATGATAAAAAGCCAGTAAACGAAGGCAAAATCATCAAAAAAGAATTAATCCATGAAAGACCAACTGGTATGCAGGGTTTTGCTTTTAATACCAGACGCGATATGTTCAAAGATAAAATCGTTAGAAAAGCAATCGGTATGGCATTTGATTTTGAATGGTCGAATAAACAATTTGCTTTCAGCTCTTATAAAAGAACCAATAGCTATTTCTCAAATTCTGAACTTGCATCACAAGGTATCCCAACTGGGGCAGAATTGCATGTATTAGAAGATTTCAAAGGTGATATAGCCAATGAAATATTTATTAAACCTTTTAAGAACCCAAAAACTGATGGTACTGGTCGTGGAGTTAGAAAAAACATTCGCGAAGCTAGTAAGATATTAACTAAATCAGGTTGGCTATTGGATAAGGAAAAGAACATCCGTATGAAAGATGGTAAAGAGCTGTCTTTTGAAATTCTATCTAGAAGTCCCGATTTTGAAAGATGGGTAAATCCACTGATTAAGAATCTAGGGATGCTAGGAATTAAAGCTAGGTTTAGAGTAGTCGATACTGCCCAATATCAAAACCGTATGGATAGTTTTGATTTTGACATGACGATTGCCACATTCGGTCAGTCATTATCACCAGGGAATGAACAGAGGGATTTCTGGCATTCAAGCAAAGCTGATGTGAATGGTAGCCGGAACATAATCGGTATTAAAAACCCAGTTATTGATGAGCTAATTGATCTAGTAATAAAAGCAAAATCAAGAGAAGACTTAATTGCGGCAACTAGAGCATTGGATAGAGTATTATTATCAGAATATTACGTAATTCCGCAATGGCATTTAAACAGTTTTAGAATTGCATATTGGGATAAATTCGGCAGACCAGATATTAATCCAAAATATGGATTACCTGTGCAAGAAACTTGGTGGGTTAAAGAAGCTCAAACAGAATCTCCAATGGAATCTAAATAGATTTAGGCAATATAATGGCATCTTACGTACTCCGCAGATTATTATTAATGATTCCAACTTTGCTTGGGATAATTGCGCTTAACTTTTTAATTGTTCAAATTGCCCCAGGTGGACCAGTTGAGCAAATGATTGCCAAATTGCAAGGTATTGAGACTTCAGCCACTGCAAGATTTACAGGATCTGGTGGGCAAGATTTTGACATGGCGCAAGATATTCAAACCAAGAATTTAGGGGCTGGAAATAGCAATTCTAAATATCGTGGTGCTCAAGGTTTAGACCCTGAATTCATTGCAGAACTTGAAAAACAATTTGGCTTTGATAAACCAATTGGCACTCGGTTTATGATGATGCTGAAAAACTATGCTCAATTTGATTTTGGCAGTAGTTATTATCAAGATAAAAAAGTGGTTGATTTAATATTTGAGAAAATGCCTGTCTCTATTTCTTTGGGGCTATGGAGCACTTTGATAATCTATTTAATCTCGATCCCGCTTGGAATTAAAAAAGCAGTTAAAGATGGCACAAAATTTGATATCTGGACCAGTGGAGTAATTATAATAGGTTACGCAATCCCAAGCTTTATGTTTGCAATATTATTAATCGTATTATTCGCAGGTGGGCAATATTGGGACTTTTTCCCTTTACGTGGCTTGGTATCTGATAATTTTGATGAGCTATCTTGGTTTGCACAAATAAAAGATTATATCTGGCATATGGCTCTACCAATCGCTGCAATGGTGATTAGTGGTTTTGCTAGTTTAACTGTTCTAACTAAAAACTCTTTCCTTGATGAGATTAATAAACAATATGTTCTAACTGCTCGTGCCAAGGGATTGACCAAAAAAGAAGTCCTATATGGGCATGTATTTAGAAACGCAATGCTAATAATAATCGCAGGATTTCCAGCCGCTTTGATGAGTATATTTTTAACCGGGTCATTATTAATTGAAACCATATTCTCTCTTGATGGTTTGGGTTTATTAGGTTTTGAATCTGCTATTAATCGTGATTATCCAGTAATGTTTGGAACATTATTTGTCTTCACATTATTGGGCTTGATGATAAAGCTAATTAGCGATCTAACCATGAGCTGGGTTGATCCAAGGATTGATTTTAATAGTTTGGGAGATAGATAATGATCTCACCAATTGCTAAAAGAAGAATTCAACAATTCAAAAGAAACCGCCGTGGCTATTATTCATTAATAATATTCTGTGTGATATTTTTTATAACCCTATTTGCTGAATTCATTGCCAATGATAAACCTTTATTGGTGAAATATGATGGTAAATATCATACCCCTATTTTCAAAATCTATGCCGAGACTGAATTTGGTGGAGAATTTGAAACCGAGGCTGATTACCGTGATCCATTCGTTGCAGATTTAATTAATGAAAATGGCTTTATGATTTGGCCATTGGTTAGATATTCATATCGAACCATTAATTACGAACTTAACCAACCTGCTCCATCTCCACCAAGCCGTGAAAACTGGCTAGGTACTGATGATCAGGGACGAGATGTTGTGGCAAGATTAATCTATGGTTTTAGAATATCGGTATTATTCGGCTTGGCCTTAACCCTATTTGGAAGTGCCATAGGTATCACAATCGGTGCAATCAGCGGTTATTTTGGTGGCTGGTTTGATTTATTATCCCAAAGATTTATTGAAATATGGTCTGGGATGCCAGTATTATTCTTGCTTATCATCATGGCAAGCGTTATTGAGCCGGGATTCTTCAGTCTATTATTCTTAATGTTATTATTCTCATGGATGACTTTGGTTGATGTGGTTAGAGCTGAATTTTTAAGAAATAGAAATCTTGATTACATCCGTGCCGCCAAAGCATTAGGGGTCAGCACCAAAACAATCATAATAAAACACGCAATGCCAAATGCAATGGTTGCAACATTAAGCTTAATGCCATTTGTCCTAACTGGATCAATTACTACATTAACTAGTTTAGATTTTTTAGGGTTTGGATTACCACCAGGCTCTGCATCTTTGGGAGAATTGCTATCTCAAGGTAAGAATAATTTACAAGCACCATGGCTTGGGATAACTGTGTTCTTATCATTAGCGGTGATGTTAAGCTTGCTAACCTTTGTTGGTGAAGCAGTTCGTGATGCCTTTGATCCAAGAAAAATTTTTAATGACCAAGTTCCAGAAGAACTGGCAGTTGAGGAAGAAAACTAATGAGCTTACTAACAATTAAAGATTTATCAGTTGATTTTAGCAATGGTAATAACGTTGTGAATGCAGTTAAATCTGTTAGCTTTGAAATTAAAAAAGGTGAGATTTTGGCATTAGTCGGTGAATCTGGCTCTGGTAAATCAGTAACTGCTTTATCAATATTACAATTGCTACCTTACCCAATGGCAAGCCATCCATCGGGTAGTATTAAATTTGCCAAAGAAGAGCTAGTTAATAAAAGCGATAGTTTCCTACGCACAATCCGTGGTGATAAAATATCAATGATATTCCAAGAACCAATGACCTCATTGAATCCATTACACAACATCGAAAAACAAATATCAGAAGTATTATTCCTGCATAAAAAAATGCTACCTAAACAAGCAAAAGAGCGAGTAATTGAATTATTGAATTTAGTTGGTTTAGAAAAGCTAATCACCAGATTAAATTCCTACCCGCATGAGCTATCAGGGGGCCAGAGACAGCGAGTAATGATTGCCATGGCACTTGCCAATGAGCCTGATTTATTGATTGCTGATGAGCCTACAACTGCTTTGGATGTAACCGTCCAAGCTCAGATTTTAAATCTGTTGAAATCATTACAAAAAAAATTAAATATGTCGGTATTGTTAATCACCCATGATTTAGGCGTTGTCCGCAAAATGGCTGATAGAGTATGTGTTATGAAACATGGTGAAATATTGGAAGAAAATAACACCAAAGACCTATTCGAAAAACCAGAACACCCATATACCAAAGCATTATTAAAGGCCGAGCCAAGTGGTGATCATCTGCCAGTAAATGATAATGCTGATAT
>CALDHH010000085.1 GCA_937941575.1 uncultured Alphaproteobacteria bacterium
TGTATTTCACCTGTTTCATTTCTTTTATAATATACAGCATTTCTTGGACTGATCATTTTGGTTGATAGATTATTTACCCCCATTGCACTTGCATATTTTTTATAATCGTCAAATTTTCTTTCAAGATAATCTATCTGTTTATAAAAAATAATTTCAGATTGGTAATATTCTCTATCTTCGTATCCATAGTATTTTGGATCAAAAGATGCTGCGATATTAAGGTCTTTATAATTAACTATTGTGTCATAATCTGCTGGTATGCTATATGAAGTATTATTCAAATATAATTCAGTATTATATTTACGATATTTATCATGCCTATACCTAATTTCTTTAAAGAATTTATCCTTAGGCGCACAATATATTCTTGCTCCGTCATTATTGTTCAAACCTAAGATGGCTTTGATAAATCTAGCCTTAAGATATGACCAATGGTAGCCTTCGACATTACCATCATTTTTTTTTACTAATAAGGCAGCATGATGACCATGTTTACTTTTATCCATTGTAAATAAAGTTAAATCTTCTAAGCCTCTGACTTCTCTTCTTTCAGAAGCTAATTCAATGCAATATTCTTGTCCCTCTGCAATCTTAATTGCTTCATAGAATACAAAATAAGGATAGAAGATCCCTAAAAATGATGCGGTAAAGATGACTGATAATATTGGTATAAGGAAGCATTTAACATTTAAATATAGTTTTTTATAAGAGAATACTAATGTGGCAATTATAGATATTGAAATCAAACAAGCAGATATATGTATCTTTAAGCCTTCATCGAAACCTTCTAATTGGAAAGAAAGCCATCTAAGAATATAAAAAGAGCAGGCTGCTCCAGCTATTATAGAGATTATATGATTAACCCTTCTTTGAGTCTTAGAAGATAGGGGCAATTTATAATTAGACTTATATTCAGCTGTTTTCTTAATTCCAACAATTATAAAAATTATAACAGCTAGAGCATTTAGGATAAATAAGATAATTGCTCCCATAAAGTTCATCCCACCATTCATTGGGGGTGTGATGGCAAAAGCAAAAGGTGCTAATATAATGCAGAAGAATATAATGATTATGCGAATAGAAAACCAAGTCGGTATAAAAACAAATGGAATTGTAATTATAAGAAAAAATAAAGAGGTAATGAAGATAGGCATTAATTATTCCAATGGTTAAATAATTATAATATCTACTACAATTACTTAAATCAAACATCGAATTTAATTAGCTAGGTTTTTTTTGAGAATTATCTGGAAATTTTTTTATCTTGATGTAGTATAGCTATAAATAATTTATGGAGTTTTCAAAATATGTCAGATTTGCAATTTAAAAGGGTGCTTTTAAAAATATCAGGCGAAGCCTTAATGGGTGATAGAGAATATGGATTAAATCCAGATACCGTTAACCGAATTGCAAAAGACATAAAGAAAACTGTGGATGCAGGAGTTGAGGTCTGTATCGTAATTGGAGCTGGTAATATATTCCGTGGAGTTGCAGGTGCTGCCGAGGGCATGGATCGTGCGACTGGTGATTATATGGGTATGTTGGCAACGGTTATGAATTGTCTGGCTTTGCAAAATTCACTTGAACAATTAGGCGTTTATACACGAGTACAATCAGCCATCCCAATGTCAACAGTATCAGAGCCATATGTAAGACGTCGTGCTTTGAGACATATGGAGAAGGGCAGAGTTGTTATATTTGCCGCTGGTACAGGAAATCCATTTTTCACTACCGATACCGCAGCCGCTTTACGTGCATCAGAGATGAATTGTGATGCCTTATTAAAAGCCACAAAAGTTGATGGCGTATATGATAAAGATCCAGAGAAATTTGATGATGCTATTCGCTTTGAAAGCTTAACTTATTTAGATGTTTTATCAAAAGATTTGAGAGTTATGGATGCATCTGCGATTGCACTTGCAAGGGAAAGTAATATCCCGGTGATAGTATTTTCAATTCATAATGAAGATGGTTTTGAACAGGTTGTTCGAGGCAAAGGAAAATTCACAATAGTTACAGAAAATATAGAAAAGAGAGTAGTTCAAAATGGCTGAAGTTGATATGAAAGATTTAGAGCGTCGTATGTCTGGTGCTTATGATATGTTGGGAAAAGAATTCTCTGGTTTACGTACTGGGCGTGCATCGACTGGTTTATTAGAAAATGTACAAGTAGAAGCATATGGATCACAAACTCCTTTGACTCAAGTCGGTTCAATCTCCGTTCCAGAAGCAAGATTGCTAACAATCCAAGTTTGGGATGCAAATTTAATTAAACCTGTTGAAAAGGCAATCGCAAATTCTGGATTGGGATTAAACCCACAGCCAGATGGTAACTTAATTCGTGTGCCAATTCCTGATTTAACTGAAGAACGTCGTATTGAACTTGCAAAAGTGGCAGGTAGCTATTCAGAAAATGCAAAAATTTCTGTTCGTAATGTAAGACGTGACGGCATGGAGACAGTTAAAAAATCTGAAAAAGATGGTGATATTTCTGAAGATGATCGCAAGAGATTAGAAGATGAAGTACAAAAATTGACCGATAATTGGGTTAAAAAGATTGATGAAGCATTTGTGAAAAAAGAAGAAGAAATTAAACAGGTATAATGCTGAATTCTGATAAACCAAATAATCTGCCAAGACATATCGCGGTTATCATGGATGGTAACGGTAGATGGGCTACATCAAAAGGTTTATCAAGATCAAAAGGGCATAGAGCTGGTGCTGAAAATGCTCAGAAACTTGTCGAATATTCAAAAAAACTAGGTATCAAATATCTAACTTTATTTACTTTCTCATCAGAAAATTGGAAAAGACCAAAATCAGAAGTTGATGATTTAATAAGGCTGCTTCGGTACTATCTGCGTAAAGAAACATCAGAATTTCATAAGTCTGGGGCAAAGCTTAATATTATTGGTGATTTATCTAAGCTACCAAAAGATGTAGTTGATATGATCAATAATGCAATGGATCTGACCAAAGATAATAACGATATAATTGTAACTGTGGCTTTAAGTTATGGCGGTCGTCAAGATATTACCAATGCAGTTAAGAATATTGCAGAAGATTTAAGAGTAAATAAAATCAATGAAATTGATGAGGATTTAGTTGGCTCATATATGATGACGGGAGACACTCCTGATCCTGATTTATTAATAAGAACTGGGGCGGAAACTAGAATAAGTAATTTCTTATTGTGGCAATTGGCTTATTCAGAGATTTATTTTTGTGATGTCCTATGGCCAGATTTTAATAGTTTAAATTTGGATAAAGCAATTGAATTTTATGCAGCTAAACAACGTAGATTTGGTGGCTTACCTAATCTCCAAGAAAATAAATAAGGAATAATATAATGAGCAGTTTAACATTAAGAATATTATCAGCATTAATTCTTGCGCCAATAGTTATTGCCATTATTTACTTCGGCGGATTAGCATTTATGGCGATGATGACTGTCATTGGTGTTATTGGAATTTTTGAATGGATAAGAATGATAAAACCGTTCAATCTTGCCCGCGTTATATTTGGGATATTATATGTCAGTTTATCAATAGCAACTATGGTTTGGCTAAGAGTAGGTATTGAAAATGGTTTATACTACACATTGCTATTTATGTTGATTGTCTGGGGTAGTGATATTGCTGCATTCTTTACAGGGAAAACTTTTCAAGGCCCAAAACTTGCTCCAAAAATAAGCCCAAAGAAAACTTGGTCTGGTTTCATCGGCAGTAGCGTAGGGGCTGGATTAATCGCAGCTGGCTTTGCGTGCCCAATGGTAATGGAATTATTTAAAGTGGAGAATATTATCGGCAATTGGGGATATATCAGTTTATTCATTATGGGGTTTATCTTGGCAATGTTTGGACAAGCAGGGGATTTATTTATTTCAATTGTAAAGAGAACTTATAATGTTAAAGATACTGGAAATGTAATACCAGGGCATGGCGGAATACTGGATCGTATCGATGCTTTATTATTAGTAGCTCCAATATTTGCCGCAATTCATTTTTATGTGGCTTAAGCTATGTTATATGAATTGGATTTATCACCAGAATTAAAACCCAAATCAATCTCAATATTGGGAAGCACTGGTTCTGTTGGTAAAAGCACAATTGATTTGATCTTGTCACAGCCTGAAAGCTTTGAAATTAATGTCTTAACCGCAAATTCCAATTATAAATTATTGGCTGAACAAGCGATTAAATTAAATGCTCAACATGTGGTAATTGGTAATGATAATTATTACGCAAAATTAAAAAAAGAATTAGCGGGAACAAATATCTCGGTTGCCTCAGGTTATCAAGCAATAATAGATGGAGCATCAATTAAAGTAGATTTATTAATATCTGCAATTGTCGGGATAGCAGGTTTAAAGGCAAGTATGCAAGCGATTAAATCTGGCAATTCTATTGCTTTGGCTAATAAAGAATCTATGGTTTGTGCTGGTAGGTTAATGACCAATGAGGCTAAAAAATATAATATAGATTTATTACCAATCGATAGCGAACATAACGCAATTTTCCAAAGCCTAGAAAAAGCTAATATTGAATCAGTTAAACGACTTATTTTAACTGCATCTGGTGGGCCGTTTCTAAGGCAGAACAGGGATGAATTAAAAGATATTACAGTTGAGCAAGCGATTGCTCATCCAAATTGGTCAATGGGTAGGAAGATTTCAGTGGATAGTGCCACAATGATGAATAAAGCATTGGAAGTCATTGAAGCATCTTATCTTTTTGATATGAAACAAGATAAGATTGATGTCTTAATGCATCCACAATCTATTGTTCATTCTTGTGTGGAATATATTGATGGTTCAATAATATCACAAATGGGGGCATCGGATATGCGAACCCCTATTGCCTATGCTTTATCTTATCCGAACCGAATGAAGACATCGGGAAATAGTTTGGATTTTAGTAATGGATTAAATTTGACTTTTGAACAGCCTGATATAAATAGATTTCCAGCATTAAGAATTGTCAGAGAAGTCTTGAAAAATGGCCAAGGTCAACCTACTATATTTAATACTGCTAATGAGATTGCAGTAGATAGATTTTTAAATAAAGAAATTGCTTTCTTGGATATTGAAATGATTGTAGAAAAGACATTAGATATAATGGGAAATAAACAGATTAATAATTTAGATGATGTGTATAATCTAGATATTGAAACAAGAGTTATTGCAAGCGAAATAAAAGGAATAAATTGATGAATTTTGAAGATCTAATTTCTGCACCAGTTGAATTTATGGGTACATACGGAATACCGTTTATTGTGGTGCTAAGTGTTTTAGTATTCGTACATGAATGGGGACATTATATTGTTGCTAGAATGTGCGGAGTAAAAGTCGTTACATTTTCAATTGGATTTGGTAAAGAAATATTTGGTAGAACAGATAAAAATGGAACAAGATGGCAGTTTAGCTTAGTTCCTTTGGGCGGATATGTACAAATGTTTGGCGATAGCGATCCTGCAAGTTCACAAGCAACAACAGAAGTTGTGGAAGGTGTTGAACCTGCAAGACCGATGACAGAAGAAGAAAGAAAAGTAGCATTCTTTTCAAAATCTCTATGGCAGAGAAGTGCAATTGTGGCTGCTGGCCCTGCAATTAACTTTATTTTTGCAATTATATTATTAATGGGGTTATATATCGCCAATGGTCAACCATACACACCGCCAGTTGCGGCTAGTATCATAGAAGGTAACCCAGCAGATTTAGCAGGTATTAAGCCAGATGATAGAATAGTAAAAGTTGATAATACAGATATTACAAGCTTCTCTGACTTACAAAAAGTTGTCTCACTTAACTTTGATAAAGAAATGGTTTTCCATGTAAAATCATATATCGGTGATAATCAATGGGGTGATGAAATTAGAGAGCTTAGTATAAAACCAAAGAAAGTTGAATTAGAAGACAGATTTGGTTTTAAACATACCAAAGGTCTAATCGGTATAGAAAGTCCAGCAGGTTCAAAAGAAATAATTGAGCATGGTTTGGGTAGCTCATTTATTGCGGCGAATGTTGAGACATATCAAATTGTTAAAAACTCTCTAAAAGCAATTAAACAAATTATAACAGGGGCAAGAAGTGCCGAAGAATTAGGTGGAATTATAAGAATCGGTGCTTATGCAGGTGAGTTTGCCAATGCTGGTATCGTTTCATTGATTACATTTATGGCTTTATTATCCATTAACCTTGGATTCATAAACCTTCTTCCTATTCCGTTATTGGATGGAGGTCACTTGGCTTTTTACGCAGCTGAAGCTGTAAAAGGTAGTCCAGTTGGGGAAAGAGGGCAAGAATATGCATTTAGAATGGGCTTTGCTTTTATCATTGGGATAATGTTATTTGCAACATGGAATGATCTTGTTCAGTTAAATGTAATTGATTACTTGGTTAATTTTGTATCTTAGGGTAAATTACAGATATTAATAAAATGAATCAGTTGAGAGATTAAGATAAATGCTTTTTAAATTTAGGTATATAAGTTTGATATTGTGCTTATGCATGACTTTATCAAATGTAGCAAACGCAGAGAAAATAAAACAAATTCGTGTGGATGGTGCACAAAGAATTGAGCCCCAGACTATCGTATCTTATATGGGTATTGAAGCAGGGGATGAGTTTTCTCAGGAAAACTTAAATATTGGCTTAAAGCAATTATTCGGAACTGGCCTATTCTCAGACATATCTTTGTATAAAGAGCAATCTACTTTGGTTGTGAAGCTAATTGAAAACCCAATTATTAATAGAATTGCATTTGAAGGTAATAAAAAGATAAAAGACGATGCTTTGTTATCTGAGATAAAATTGAGACCTCGTGTTGTTTTGACTAGAGGTAAAATTCAAACTGATGTTGATAGATTATTATCAATCTACCGCTTAACTGGTAAGTTTTCGGCAACGATTGAGCCAAAGATTATTAGATTGGATCAGAATAGAGTTAATCTAGTATTTGAAGTAAGCGAAGGTCCATTAACAAAAATTCAAAGAATTAATTTTGTTGGCAATAAAAGATATGATGATGCTAGATTACAAAAGGTAATCACTAGTAAAGAAGATAGATGGTATAGATTTTTAAGTACATCTGATAATTATGATCCGGAACGTTTAGGTTTTGATAAAGAACTTCTAAGAAGATATTATTTAGAACATGGCTATGCAGATTTTAGAATTGATTCTGCAAATGCTGAACTAACATCCGATAAATCTAGATTCTTCTTAACTTTTAATGTTAGCGAAGGTGAAAGATATAGAGTAAATAAAGTTGAAATTCAAAGCGAAGTTTTGGATTTAAAAACAGAAAGCTTATATCCTGATTTAGAAATAAAAGCCGGTGACTGGTATAATTCAAAGAAGGTTGAAGATTCTGTTATTGCTCTAACTTCGGAAGCTGGAAATAAACAATATGCATTTATTGATATTAAGCCGGGCATTAAAAGAAATAGAGATGAAAAAACAATTGATATTAACTTTATCATCAAAGAAAGCGCAAAAGTATTTGTTGATAAAATCAATATTAATGGCAATGTAAGAACTCTAGATAGAGTTATTAGACGTGAAATGCAACTGGTTGAAGGTGACCCTTATAACCGCTCAAAATTAAGAGAATCTGAAAAAAATATTCGTAATTTAGATTTCTTTGAAAGAGTTAACTTAAAACCAAGGCAGGGTAATACCCCGGACACTTCTATTGTCGATATCGAAGTTGCAGAAAAATCAACTGGTGATTTATCAATTGGTGGTGGTTTCTCAACAAGTGATGGTGTTTTAGGTAACTTTAGAATACGTGAGAGAAATCTACTTGGTAAAGGTCAGGATCTATCATTCTCAACCACTTTATCAGGTAGCAGAAGCCAATTTGATTTAAGTTTCACTGAGCCATATTTCTTGGGTAAAAAAATAAGTGCAGGTTTTGATCTATTCCATATTGATCGTGATCTACAAGATGAAAGCTCATATGATAGAAGACAGACTGGTGGAGCATTAAGAATGGGTTATCCGATTGCTAAAAATTGGAGTCATGACCTAGCTTATAGTTACGATAATACTACAATTGAAAATGTTCAATCTGATGCCTCAACATTTATTTTACAACAAGAAGGCACTAGAAAAACATCTGCAGTATCTCATTCATTAAAATTTGATACTAGAGATAGCAAGCTAAACACAACAGAAGGTACATTCGTTACATTAAGAAATGAATTCGCTGG
The DNA here is from genome assembly GCA_937941575.1 of uncultured Alphaproteobacteria bacterium. Classification (GTDB taxonomy): domain Bacteria; phylum Pseudomonadota; class Alphaproteobacteria; order Micavibrionales; family CSBR16-224; genus CALDHH01. The sequence goes on from CALDHH010000085.1 coordinate 8,215, forward strand.
TTTAGGTGGTGAGGCTAGATATTATAATTCAAAACTAACTCTGATCCAATATTACACATTATATGATGAATGGATTTTAAAAGGTCTATTAGAAGGTGGATATGTATTTGGTTGGGGTGATGAAAATGTTGAAATTAATGAAAGATTCTTCATTGGTGGTAATACTTTGAGAGGTTTTGAACGTTCAGGTATCGGACCAAGAGATAGCGCAACTGAAGATGCATTAGGTGGTAATGAATATGCTAGAGGATCATTTGAATTAAGCATGCCATCTGGGCTGCCAGAAGAACTTGGAATTAAGCTACATACATTTACTGATTTCGGTTATCTAACTGGAATTGATGATAAAGGTGCTAATATACAAGATGACAGAAGCCTACGTTTAACAGTTGGTGGTGGTTTCTCTTGGGAATCTCCATTCGGTCCGATTAAATTGGACTTCTCTGCCCCAATTAAAAAAGAAGATTATGATCTAACTGAAAGCTTTAGATTTAATTTTGGAACTAATTTTTAAAAACATATAAGGGATTTAATAATGAAAAAATATATTGGTATTTTTGCAGTAATAGCCGTATTGGGAGCTGTATTTATAATTCAGCCAACATCAAGTCTTGTTGCAAAAGAAACAAAAGACAAAAAGGTAGTTAGTGCAAATACAGGTGAAGAAATTAAAATCGGTGTGGTTGATATACCAATGATTTTAAGAAAATCTTTGGCTGCAAAAGATATTAGATCTCAATTAGAAGCAAAAAGTAAAGAATACGAGAAAAAAATCGGTTCAAAAGAAAAAGAATTGCGTAGCGAAGAGAAAAAATTACTGGGTAAAAAAGACAGCATGAAAGAGGCTGAATTTAAGACCAAAGGTAAAGCTTTTCAAAAAGAAATCGTTGATGCCCAAAAAACAGTAATGAGCTATAAGAAGACTTTGGATGTATCTGTGAATAACTCAATGCAAGAATTAAGAAATAAAATTGCAAGAGTCGTTGCGGAAACTGCAAAGAAAAAAGGTGTTAATATTGTTCTATCTCAGGATGGTGTTGTCTTGGCAGAAAAAAGCCTTGATATGACTGAAGAAATTATCTCATCATTAAATAAATCAGTTAAAAAAATGCCCGTTAAGTGGCAAAAATAATTATTTGAAAGTTATTCAATATGGCGGATAAAAGATTCTTTAAGCTATCAGGTCCTTTTGATTTAGAAGAAATTGCAAGAATTTCGGAATCAAAAATTGCAGAGGGGGCTGATAGTTCAAAAGTAATAAATGATGTTGCTCCGCTTGGGACGGCAAGGGATTCAGATATCAGCTTTTTGGATAATAAAAAATATATTGATGATTTTCAAAATACAAATGCTGGTGCTTGTTTTGTATCAGAAAAACTAGCAAGCAAAGCACCAAAAGGAACAATTTGTTTAATAAGCAGTAATCCGTACAAATCATATGCTCTGGCTGCTAGATATTTTTATCCTAAAACTGAAATAACTCAGAATATATCAGATAGAGCAATTGTTAAAGATACTGCAAAAATTGGTGATAATTGTATTATTAATGCTGGCGCTTATATTGGAGATAATGTGATTATCGGTGATAATTGTATTGTTAATTCAAATGCAGTTATCGAAGATAATGTTGAGCTGGGTAATGAATGCGTAATTGGCTCGAATACAACAATATCTCATGCAATATTGGGTAATCAAGTTGTGATCTATCCAGGGGCTTGTATTGGGCAACGTGGATTTGGCTTTGCGATTGATCCAAAGGGCTTTGTAAATGTACCACAACTAGGTCGAGTAATTATTGAAGATGATGTAGAAGTCGGTGCAAATTCAACAATCGATAGAGGTGCTGGTCCAGATACAATAATTGGCAGAGGCACAAGAATTGATAATCTGGTTCAAATCGGTCATAACGTTAAAGTTGGAATGGGCTGCGTAATCGTGGCGCAAGTTGGAATATCAGGCAGTTCAGAAATCGGTGACTTTGTAATGGTCGGTGGACAAACTGGTATTGCAGGACATTTAAAAATTGGCTCAGGTGCAAAAATTGCAGCGCAATCAGGTGTGATGAGAGATGTGCCTGCGGGTGAGAGTTATATCGGGTCACCAGCTGTTCCTGCAAAACAATTTATGCGCCAAGTGGCAACTTTGTCAAAAATGGTAAAAAAGAAAAAGGATTCAAAATAATGGCAGAAAAAATTATAGATATCACCAGAATTATGGAGATGATACCACATAGATACCCAATGCTACTAATAGATAGGGTATTGGATGTTGAGGAGGGCATATCCGCCACTTGCCTAAAGAATGTAACAATTAACGAAGGGTTCTTCCAGGGGCATTTCCCGGGAGCTCCTGTAATGCCAGGTGTTTTAATTATTGAAGCAATGGCTCAAACTGCTGCTATGGTTGTTGTTGATTTCTTAGGCGAAGAAGTTGAAGGCAAGCTTGTATATTTCATGGCAATTGATGGCGCAAAATTCAGAAAACCAGTAATTCCTGGGGATTCAATGCATATTAAAGTTGAGAAAATACAGAGCAAAGGTAAAGTCTGGAAATTTAAAGGTCGTGCAGAAGTTGATGGTAAACTATGTGCAGAAGCAAAAATAACTGCAATGATAATGGATGAAAAATAATGATACATGAAACCGCAATAATTGATAACGGCGCAACATTAGGAAAAGATGTAAAAATTGGCCCTTATTGTGTTGTGGGTAGTAAGGTAACTTTGGGTGATAGAGTTGAATTAAAATCCCATGTTGTAATAGACGGAATTACAACAATCGGTGAAGATACAATAATTTATCCATTTGCATCAATTGGATCAGAACCACAAGATTTAAAATTCGGTGGGGAAGAATCTGAACTTATAATTGGTAAAAGAAATAAGATCAGAGAACATGCAACGATGAATCCAGGAACAGTTGGAGATAATTTGAAAACGATTATCGGTGATGATTGTTTGTTTATGGTTGGTACTCACGTTGCTCATGATTGTGTTGTTGGTAATCAAGTAATCATGGCAAATAATGCAACAATTGCAGGTCATGTTCATGTTGGTGATGGTGCAATCCTTGGTGGATTATCTGCCGTGCGCCAATTTGTTCGTATTGGGCAATTTGCGATGATTGGTGGAATGTCAGGAGTTGAAAGTGATGTTATACCTTATGGTTTGGTTAAAGGTGAACGCGCGAACTTAGATGGATTAAATTATATTGGCCTAAGCCGTCGTGGTTTTTCAAAAGATGAAGTTAAAGATCTAGTTAATGTTTATAATGAGTTATTTGATGAAAATGGAACATTAAATGATCGAGTTTCGAAAGTAGCCAATAATCATAAAGATAATGCCAATGTTATGAATGTATTAGATTTCATTTCATCACGTGGAAAATTATCAATCTGTCAGCCAAAAATGACTGGATAAAGATATGCTTGGTATCATTGCAGGCGGAGGTGAACTGCCCGTTAAATTGATCGAAGCTTGTAGAGGGCAGAATATTAAATTCTGTGTTGTTGCCCTTGAAAACCAAACTGATAAAGAAACAATAGAAAATACAGAACATTTCTGGGCTAGGCTTGGTGCAACTACATTTATATTAAATAAATTAAAATCATTGGGAGTTAATGAACTTGTAATGGTTGGTGGTATAAAAAGACCAAGTTTATTTGAAATGCGCCCAGATTTTAGAACGGTTAAATTAATTTTTAAGCTAGGCAAGAAATGGTTCGGAGATAATAATTTATTATCTGCTATATCAGATGAACTTGAAAAAGATGGCTTTAAAATATCAGGAGTTGATAAATTTATTGATAATTTATTAGCTCCTGCTGGCTTAATTACTAAACATGCACCATCTGATATTGATTTGAAACATATAGAAACTGGAATAAAATTAAGCCAAGAATTAGGGGTAAAAGATATTGGTCAAGCAATTGTAATAGAAGATGGTGTTGAGCTTGCTAGTGAAGATATTAATGGAACTGATGATTTAATTAAACGTTGTATAGATCTGAAATCAAAAGATAAAAATCAAATATTAGTTAAGACATGTAAGCCACAGCAAAGTTTAAAAGTGGATCTACCAACGATTGGAATTAACACAGTTAATAATGTGATTAATGCAGGGTTTAAAGGAATTGTAATTCAAGCTGGTAAGACAATCATGCTTGATAAAAATGAGATTATAAAAGAAGCTGATAAAGCAGGTATATTTATATTAGGTTTTGAGATTTAAATGACAAAAAAAATATTCATAATAGCAGGAGAAGAATCTGGAGATCTGCTAGGGGCTAGATTAATAAATGCTATAAAAAAGCAAGATTCTGACACCCAATTCTATGGCGTTGCAGGTCAGAAAATGATTAATAATGGTATGGATAGCATTTTTCCAATGGAAGAATTGTCAATCATGGGAATTGCCGAGATATTACCCAAAATACCAGCGATGCTAAGAAGAATAAAGCAAACCGTAGATGAGATTGAGCGAGTTAAACCAGATATCTTAATCACAATAGATTCCCCAGATTTCTGCTTTCGAGTAATTAAAAAATTAAAAAAGAATAATAGTAATATTCCAGCTGTGCATTATGTTGCACCAACTGTATGGGCTTGGCGTCCAAAACGGGCAAAGAAGGTTGCCAAGTTTTTAGATCACTTACTGGCTTTATTCCCGTTCGAGCCGCCTTATTTTAAAAAAGAAGGTTTAGATTGTAGCTTTGTAGGCCACTCAATCATCGAAACAGATATTGCCAACTCTAAGGGGCAGGATTTTATTGATAAATATAAATTACAAGATAAAAAGATAATCACAATCTTACCAGGAAGTAGGCGAGGTGAAATATTAAAGCATCTTCCTATCTTCTTGGAAACATTTGATAAGATATCAGCAGATCATAGAGATCTACAATTAGTAATTCCAACATTGCCACATTTAAAAGATTTTATATCAGGGTTATTACAATCGCAATTAAAACCAGAATCTCAAGGTAAAAAACCATTAAAAAGGCGTGGTGAGTTATTGTCAGCATTGATTATTGACGATGATGCAGATAAATATAATTGCTTTAACGCTAGCAAGATTGCTTTGGCTGCATCCGGTACAGTTGCATTGGAACTTGCGATGACCAAAACCCCAACAATAATATCATATAAAATGAATTTCATTACCTCAATCTTGGGCAAGATTTTAGTTAAATTAAAATATGTTAGCTTGGTTAATATAATTCTGGATAAGCCAGTAATGCCAGAGCTATTATTAGAAAAATGTAATTCAGATTTATTATCAGCCGAGATAAGCAATCTTTTAAATGATAAAGAAAAACAACAAGCTCAAATTATTGAATATAATAAAGCAATCAAAAAACTAACCCCAAATAATGGAATTAACCCAAGCGATCGGGCGGCAGAAGTTATCCTAGGATTAATAAGAAGATAAATATCATTATTTATCCAAATAAAACTGTAAAACATAAACCCGAATTGCACTCGATAAATTATCAGGTTGGGTGTCATCTATCTCAGCAATAATATCATTAATGCTTTGACCTTTTACCTTGGATATTTTCTTAAGCTCAGTCCAGAACTCGGGCTCTAAACTGACGCTTGTATGATGACCTTGGATATTTACTGAATGTTTTATATTTTTACTCAATTATTACTCGCTTGGTCTTATCATTTCTTCTGGTTTGATGCATTTATCAAACTCATCAGATGTTAATAATTCCAATGCAATTGCTGCATCTTTTAATGATGATCCATCATTATATGCTTTCTTGGCAATCTTCGCCGCATTATCATAGCCAATATGTGGGTTTAATGCAGTTACTAACATTAAGCTCTTATGTAGCAATTCATTAATTCTAACTTCATCAGCCTCGATACCAATTACACAATTATCAGTGAAACTATTTGATGAATCTGCTAATAATTTTATGGATTGTAATAGATTATAAATCATTACAGGTTTAAAAACGTTTAGCTCAAAATGACCTTGGCTACCCGCAATTGTAACAGTAGTATGATTACCCATTACTTGGGCGCAAACCATTGTTATTGCTTCGCATTGGGTTGGGTTTACTTTGCCGGGCATAATTGATGATCCTGGTTCATTTGCTGGTAATATAATCTCACCAATTCCACATCTTGGGCCTGATCCTAATAATCTTATATCATTTGCAATCTTCATTAATGAACAAGCAATTGTGTTCATTACACCTGAGGCTTCAACAATTGCATCATGAGCTGCCATTGCTTCAAATTTATTTTCTGCTGTTTTAAAATCAAAGCCAGTTATATCAGCCACTTGTTTGGCAAATTCAACATCAAAACCTTTGGTTGAATTAATTCCAGTTCCAACTGCTGTACCGCCTTGGGCAAGTTGTAGAAGCCTTGGTAGGCAATCATTTATACGATCTAGAGCAAATGTAAGCTGAGCTGCATAGCCAGAAAATTCTTGTCCAAGTGATACAGGTGTTGCATCTTGTAAATGGGTACGACCAATTTTAACCAGCTTCATCCAACCATCAGCTTTTTTAGCCAATTCAGTTTTTAAATGGGTAATTGCAGGGATAAGTTCATTTTTAATTTCAGATACGGCTGCGATATGCATTGCAGTTGGAAAAGTATCATTGGAAGATTGTCCCATATTGCAATGATCATTCGGGTGGATAGGGGTCTTACTTCCAAGCTCTCCGCCCATCATTTCAATACCGATATTTGAGATCACTTCATTAGCATTCATATTCGATTGCGTACCAGAACCAGTCTGCCACACAACTAATGGGAAATGCTCATTTACTTCACCAGAGATTACTTTATCAGCAGCTTTTACAATCATGTCACCAATTGCTGCATCAAGCTTTTCTAATTTTATATTCGCCAATGCAGAGGCTTTCTTCTGAATACCAAGAGCTTTGACCATTGCATCTGGCATTTTTTCGCCACCAATTTTAAAATTCATTGAAGAACGTTGAGTTTGAGCACCCCAATATTTATCACTTGGTACGGCAACTTCTCCCATTGAATCAGATTCAATTCGAACGTTTTCTTGTTTTAAAGCTGTATTGGACATTTTATCTCTCTTTTATTTATGGTTAAATTGACGAGATAATTTTGCTCTTATTGTGCTCTTTTGTAAACAATAAATAACTATAATGATTTTTTATTTGATGGGTATTTATTAACAGGAGATAATTTTTTCTTTCTCCTAGTCCTTGGATCATTCATACGCCATTCTTTTAATTTTTTAGGCTCAGGGGAAATTGCAAGTAAAATTAGAAACATGGTAGATATTTGAAAAGTTATTAGAGCATTTATAGTAGAGGTAGACATTTCGTTTATCACTTCTTCAAAATTTGAACTTATATTATTCACTTCATGTTTTAGATCGCTCACATAATCAGATCTACCATCTTTATCCTGTTTATATCCGATAGGGTTAATATTATCCAAAGCCTCATTTACAGCATTTATATTAAATATATCGATATTATCAACTAAATTTGTAACATCGGTGCCATTAAAACTTGTGATGACTTGCTTCATATCGAATTCTGACATGCCACTAGATAGTAATTTATATTCAAAATCATCCGCTTTTTGATGTATTTCATCCATTCTATTATTATAATCAAAATATAATTCTGTGGCGTAATCTTCGCCATGTTCAATCTCTTGTAATTTTATATTAGGCAAGTCTTGTTGTAATGATGAATAAGCAGAATTAATCTCATCTATTTCTTTATTTAAATAATCAACTTGAATTTCTGTAATATCATTTGAATAATTATCCAATGCAAATTCTGGTTTATCAACTGGATTATAGGTTACAAGCCCAGTTGTTGCTGCAATCGTTAGAGATAATGGCATTACAACTTTTCTTTTATAATTATGAAATGCTTTAGCAAATCCGTGTTTTAATTTACTCATTTTCTTATTACCTTAATTTAATGATCTTGGGGCATTGTTTTTATTGGCTTGTGGGGAAAGTTTTGCTTTTGGACGACGAGCTTTATTTTGTCTTAAATCTTTCATTGTTTTTGAATCATTGATTTTAGAAGTTATCTTTAATGTTGTAAATAATGTAGCCAGCATAGATGCAAGCATAAGAATTACAAGTGGGCTTAACTTATCAGAGATGTCCTCAGATATATCTTTTTCTAATTTGTCTAGATATTCTTTTTGATCATCAGCATTGCTTAGATGTCTTGTTGTTTCTTTTGGGCTTATTACATCATTTAAAACATCTACATTACCAGGTGATATAATTTGTTCAAATTCAGATATCTCAGTGCCATTATAATTTAACACAATATCTTTTATATTTCTTTCCGATAATCCGCTAGTCAATAATTTATATTGAAAACTTGTTATAGAATTTTCTAAAAGATCAACTGAGTTATTATGAGCTGCGGATAAATTTCTTTTATCCATGATGCTATCAGCATCAGCCATTCCAATATCAAGCTTGTTATTTTGAACATCAATATAATCAGTATTCAATTGTTCTACCTGATTATTAAAATATTCAACTTGCTGACTGGTATTTCCGTTCGAGTAATCATCAAGCTCGTATATATCTTGTGCAATATTCTTAGTTACTCCCAAACCAACAGCAATAGATAGAGGAACTGCTACCGGTATCCTTAATATATTAAAGCTATGGGCTAATATTTTTTTTGTTTTACTCATTTTT
>CALDHH010000086.1 GCA_937941575.1 uncultured Alphaproteobacteria bacterium
TTATGGCCGATATTATAGCTTAGCTCGGATAGGTCGGATATATCCCAGATGGCGAGATCGGCGCGCATTTGTTTTTTAATAGAGCCTAATTCATTTTGCCAGCCTAAAGCTTGGGCGGCGTTTGTGGTCATTCCTTGTAGGGCTTCTAATGGGGTCATTTTGAATAATATACAGGCCATATTCATGACTAATAATGGAGATGTTATTGGTGATGATCCTGGGTTACAATCGCTGGCGATGGCCATATTTATTCCATGTTCACGAAATTTATCAATTGGCGGTTGCTTGGTTTCACGTAGGAAGTAATAGGCAGCAGGCAGGATAGTTGCCACGGTGCCGGCTAGTTTCATTGCAATTAGGCTTTCTTCGTCTACATATTCTAAATGCTCCGCTGATAAAGCTTGATATTCGGCGGCTAATTTCCCGCCTTTTTGATTAGATAATTGATCGGCATGGAGCTTGATTGGGATATTAAACTCTTTTGCTTTATCGAATACCCGTCTTACTTGTTCAGGGGTAAAGGCAATATTTTCACCAAATGCATCAATCGCATCGATTAGGTTATTGGCAAATAAATATGGGATCATTTCATTGCAAATAAGATCGATATATTCATCTGGTCTATCTTTATATTCAGGTGGAATTGCATGAGCGCCTAAGAAACTTCTCTGTAATTTAACCCCCATATTATCACGGAGATTGGTTGCAACGGATAGCATCTTGGCCTCGGTCTCAGTATCTAAACCATATCCAGATTTAATTTCAAAACCTGTAACCCCTGATTTAATCATGCTAACCATGCGCTTCATTGCAGATTTAAACAGATCTTCTTTGCTGGCTTTTCTAGTATTATTAACTGTTGATATTATACCACCACCTTGTTTTGATATCTCTTCATATGATGCGCCATTTAGTCTTTGCTCAAACTCATTTGCTCTATTTCCTGCATAAATTAAATGGGTGTGACAATCAATTAAACCAGGGCTTATCCATTTACCATCAAGGTCATGGATGGTTGTGGCAGTTTCTTCAGGAGCTTCTGGTAATTCAGATTTTTTACCAACCCATATTATTTCATCCTCATCAATTATAATCGCACCGTCTTTTATAATGCCGTATTCAGCGTCAATCTTGCTATCCATTGTAGCGATATTACAGTTTATTATTATTGATTTATACATTTTTGCTTACTCTTTCTTAATGAATTCGTTATAAGTTTAATTCATTAATCAACAAAGGTTAAGTATAAAATATGACGACAATAATTGCAGAAGAAATATTATTGCCTGATGGTTGGGCATCAAATGTTTTAATTGAGATTGATGAAGATGGTTTTATCATCGGTGTGCATACAGGCACGGCAAATCCTAGTGATGATGCAATTATAATAAAAGATCCAATTATACCAGGTATGGCCAATGCTCATTCGCATGGATTTCAGCGAGCAATGGCAGGACTAACAGAGAGAGCATCTGGAAATAAAGATAGTTTCTGGTCTTGGCGAAAGACGATGTATCGTTTTTTGGAAAATATTACGCCTGAGATATTATATGCAATTAATGCTCAAACTTATGTTGAGATGTTAAAAGCTGGTTATACTTCGGTGGCTGAATTTCATTACTTACATCATCAAAAAGCAGGGGTGCAATATGATGATAATCTAGAATTATCATTGCAATCTATCCAAGCTGCAATTGATACCTGTATTTCAATTACGCATATGCCAGTATTATATTGCCATGGTGGTTTTAATAATGAAAAGCCGGGGCAAGAACAATTAAGATTTATTAATAAACCAGATGATCTAGTCGAGATGGTATCTAAATTATCAGATAAATATAAAAAGAAAGATAGTGTTGAGATCGGTTTTGCTTATCATTCTCTACGGGCTGTCTCAATGGATTTAATTAAAGCTACTGATGAGAATTTAAAATCGATAAATTATCAAAATCCAATTCATATTCACGTATCCGAACAATTGCAAGAAGTCGAAGAATGTTATGATTTATTTGGGCAAAGACCAGTGGAATATTTGCTGAACAATATTGATATCAATGATAAATGGAGCATTGTTCATGCGACTCACGCTAATAAAATAGAAATTGAAAACTTGGCAAAATCGAATGCTACCACAGTGATCTGTCCAACTACTGAAGCTAATCTTGGTGATGGTATATTTCCAATGTTGGATTATTTAGAATATCAGGGAAGCTTTGCAATTGGATCGGATAGCCATGTATCAATAAATCTAGTTGAAGAGTTAAGATGGTTGGAATATGGCCAAAGATTAATAACCAATCAAAGAACCTTAATCCAAAGTCAAGAATTACCATCTGTTGGAGCTAGTTTATTTGAAGGTGCATTAAAAGGCGGTGAGAAATCTTTGGGTAAGAAAATTGGAAGAATAGAGGTTGGTTATCGTGCTGATATGATAGTATTAGACGGTAATACTCCTGCTTTATTTGATAAACATAGAGATCATATCTTAGATAGCTGGATATTCTCTGCCAATAGCAATCTAGTAAAAGATGTAATAGTTGGAGGTAGATGGGTTGTCAAAGATAAACGCCATATCAGGGAAGAAGAGATCTTTAAACTTTATCAGGAAGCAATTGCCAAACTCTAAGTAATATTGACTTTATCAAAGCTTCTGGCTACTATGTCTGTATTGTTAAAGATATAGAAAGCGCCCAAAATGAGAGAAATAAACAAAAAATTTAAAGAATTATATAATGATTTTGGCAAGAAAAATGATAATGTTTTGGATATCGAAAAAGCTATCCAAAGATTTTACCAAGAATTCCCAGAACATAAAAATGATGTATTTATTCTTGATCATCAAAAATTTGAAAATGGTGGGCAAGCTTTGGCTAGTATAGAAGATGCTTTAGACAAAGCTACTCCCAATATTGGGGCTTTATTAAAGTTTAATACTAAATCAGTTGCAAAGAGTTGTTTTCAATCAAAGCTTCCAGTTAGTATTGCTTTTAATACAGCATCTGAAAAAACAACTGAATTCTCAAAATCTGAAGCAAGGGTAGTGATACCAGCAGGCGTTAACTTTGGGGCGAAGATTTTATCAAAACTACTAGCCGGCGCTAATTTAGAAGGGATGAATTCGCTTAAGATAAAGCTACCTCTATCATTAGAAAGTGATAAAATGTGGCAAGAATATGTGCTTGATCATGAAATAGGACATGCATTAACTACAACAAATGTCGAGCTTCAAGAAGTAAAAGATCTGTTCTATATTAATTATCTAGAATGTATTGCGGATGCTTATGCATCAATGCGTAACTTCCAAAAATATGGCGAAGATAGTGAACTGCCAGAATATATATCTGATCTCCGTATCCGTGCAAGTTTGCTTAGTGCTACAACTCACACAACATCAAATGCAATTGATGCAGTGGTTGAGCTAAACAAACAAGGTAAAATTAAAAACCTGAGCCCACAAGAGACCAGAGATTTGGCAATTGAAATTGCTGCAAAGGCTGCCTTTACCTATGATGAACAAATTAATGTCACCAAGGAAAAAAGAAAATATCAGACGATGTTTGTACAAGATAAAGTTAACCAATTGGAGCCAATTGAGGATAAAGCATTTAAAGTTGCGATGAATTCAAAATCTCCGGCATTTAAGCAATTGGTCGCAAGATATTTTGAATCTAAATTAAATATCTCTTTATTTGTTAACTCAGTGAATAAGGAATTTATTGATAGTAAGATAAGCGACTTAAAAAAATCCTCTAAAGATATAGAAGAGCCAAAAGTAAATTCACTTTGGAAAATGATAAGAGAAATACCGCTTGATTATAAAGCACATGAAAAACCAAAGAAAAAACCTAGCTTTAGATTCCAACCAAAAAATAAAGATTGATTTTTATTGATGTAGTTTAGATATTTTCTCTGCAATCATCTCGGCATCTTCGATTTTTCTAACCATGTGATCGCTATGTTCGGGTAGCATTATTAATTGCTGATTACTTAATTTTCTAGAGCTAGCTCGTGCGATTATATCATGGGCGTTTTGGACATGAACCATCTCATCATTCGGAGCTTGGATTGTAATTATTTTAGAGCTAGTCTTCTGTATATCTTGTTCCAAATCATGGTTTTTAACATCTTCAAAAAATTCTTTTGATAATTTATGTCTGACCCCTGCGATGGTTACAAACATTAAGTCACCTTCATAAACAATATCATTATTATCTTGGATATGACGCATTACATGGGTCGGGTCTTTTGGTGATCCGATTGTAGCGATGGTTTTAATTGTATCTAATTCATTGGCAACTGATAGGGCAGCGGTCCCGCCCCAGCTATGACCTATTAATAATTCAGGTGCTTGATAAGCATTTTTTATTGCATTATAGGCATGTTTTATATCTGATTTATTACTGGAGAAGCTAGTATAGGTGAAATCACCTTCACTTTTACCAAGCCCAGTTAAATCAAATCTTAACATGGCAATATTGCGCTCGGCTAAAAACTTGCTAATCCTTGATGCGGCGTGGATATCTTTGGAACAAGTAAAACAATGGATAAAGATGCCAAACGCAATTGGTTTAGCAATTGGCATTTCAATTATACCAGATAGAATATCACCATTCTGGTTTGGAAAATCAAATGTAATTTCTTGTCGTTTCATAATAGATTTATATATAGTTCTTTTAAAATAAAACCAAGGCTTTTAATTAAAAAAGCCTTGGTTAGTTTGAATTGTATTTATTAGTTTATAATTTATCCAAGATTTATCTTAAAGCTTAATGAGCTATCGTTACTTCTAAATAATCTTTTCCTATGCTTTCTTTCAAATTCTCCATATTGGTCATGAAAGGCAATTCTTTTATCATAGGGTAGTTTTTTTAAGAAATATTTACGCTCATGGCTCGACATTTTAGTATAATTGAACAGAGTTCTATCGTTAAAAATGAATATATATTGAGCCTTCTCTGGATAATAAGGTTTTTGGTAATAGTGATGTTTGCTTTTATATTTTGATTTATTATAATAATCTTTATATATTTTCTTATTATAGCCGTAATCCTTATAACTATGCTTGTTATATTTGTAATCAATATATTTGTGACTACTATTCTTGTAATTATCTGATTTATAATTTTTATGGCTATATTTATAATTACTAGATTTGTGATCACTACTCTTATAGCTCTTGGATTTATAACTATCCTTATAATTATGATCTGAACTGTCATGAGCATATACAGGGCTTGATATCATAAACCCTAATGCGATTATTATTTTTAAATATTTAATGTCTAGTTTCATGTTTAAACTCCTTAAAGTTTGGTTGGTAGCGTAAATTAGTTTAATTACGCTAGTTATATTGGTTACACGGTCTAACTTTATAAAAACATACGAAATAAATAAAAAAACATGACCAAGCTATTCGCTATGGTCATGTTTTTATTGAAGATATTTATATTTATTTATTCTGTAGATTCTTCATTTTTCTTGCCTTTTTTACCTTTTTTCTTGCGGTGCTTTTTAATTTTTTCTTGTTGCTCCGCTGATAATGTTTCGATATATGCTTTACGCTCTTCTTTGCTCATATCTTTCATTTTTGCTTTTAAAGCTTTATGTTCGGCATGTTTTTCCATACGTGCCTTCATTTTTGCTTGCTTCTCTTCTGGTAGAGTTGCAATAAAGGCTGCTTTTTCTTCTGCAGACATGCCTTTTAGTTTTGCACGCATCTCTTTATGCTTTTCTTTTTTCTCTACTGATCCTTTACCTTTTGCTTTACCCTCAGCATCATATTCCGCCATTGCTGGTGAGAAAGATATTAAAGCAGATAGACAAATAGCACTTAGTAACATTTTTTTATTCGATTTCATTTTAGAAACTCCTTTTGGGTTGGTTGATAATAATTATACGAGCTACAGATTAAAAACATACGAAAAAAATAAAAATAAATTAATTACGCATGTTTTTTTATCATTAAATCGTATAATAATTATGAAGTGTTTAAATTTAGGAAATAATGTAAAATATATGCAAGATGAATTATCAGATGAGATATTAATTAAAGCAATTGCAAATGGTGATGAACAATCATTTGCAAAATTGGTTAATAAACATTCAGGTAGGATATATTCAACTGCTTATAGAGTATTGTCTTCTGACGAAGACGCCAAAGATGTAATGCAGAATTGTTTTACAAAAATTTGGACCTATGCGCCAAAATGGAATGATGATCATAAATCAAATGCAAAATTTACGACTTGGTTGCATCGAGTAGTGGTTAATCTGTGTATTGATATCCAGAGGAAGAAAAAGCATCTACCCTTAATAGATGGTTATGATCCAGCCGATGAAAGACAAAATGTCCTGCAAGATGTATCAGATAATGAAACATCAAAGCGAGTAAGAGCAGCAGTCGATAGCTTACCAGAACGCCAAAAGATTGCTTTTGTTTTATCTTTTTATGAAGAACATAGTAATAAAGAGACTGCAGAGATAATGGATATAAGTATTGGAGCTTTGCAGTCTTTATTAATAAGGGCAAAAAAAGAATTACAAATTAAATTGGAAGAGGAGAGAGAAAATTGGGTAGCATAGATGAAGTTTTAAAAAAATACACGATTGATAAGAATCTTGATCCAAAAATGATTGAGCAGATGATTAGCAAATCAGTAATGCATCAACAAGAACAATTGGAAGTAATTGAAAGACCAAGCATATTTAATAAATTATCTAATTATTTTGGCTTCGAAGTTAATCCGTTAACATTATTCGCACCATCAGGGGGCATAATGGCAATGGGTATATTAGGAATTATAATTGGTATGAATGGAGGTATATTGGGATCAGATAGCCAAACATCAACTTTATTAGATCCAATATTTTACCAAGAATTACAATTAGACGATGATATAGATTCAGTTTTTAATACAGAGGAGAGCGTTTATGAAGAATAAACCATCATTTATAATAGGAATTATATTATTTCTATCTTTATCAGCCAATTTTTTCTTATTAGGTTTAAATTTTGGCGGCGGATCTCAAGATAAGAACAAGAAATATTATAGCCATCAGCAAGATACTGAGCTTAGAAAGAGATTACCAGAGGCTGATAAAAAAATATTAAAAGAAGCGATGGAGAACGGTAAGGCCGAGCTAAGTTCAAGAAAAACTGAATATTTAAAGGCAAAAACTAATGCTAGGAAACTGATGCAATCAGATGAGATCGATCTAGATGCAATTGAAAAGGCAATTTTATTAGAAAATGATAAAAAAATAGAATTAATGAGCTTTATGAATCAGTTAAAGATCAAAGCGTCGAAAGAATTATCCAAAGATGGTTTAAAAGCGTTATCAAATATGCGTAAGCATGGAATAATGTCTGATGATAAAAGAAAACATAAGAAATATGGCCAAGATAGAATAAGAGAAGCACGTGAAAAGAAGAATAAAAATAAAAAAATTAAAGAATAAAAAAATTTAATGGTTTATTAATCTTAAATATGGCACTATTTTGTTTAGAGGTTTTATTCAAAGCCAAAATTTAGAAGAATTTTAAGGGGTTTTAAATGATTAAGAATATGTTGAAAATTATGTGCTTGGTATCTTTTTTAGGTTTAGCAGGTTGTAATACAATGGAAGGCATCGGTCGTGATGCAACTGCAATGGGTCAAAGCATTACAGGTTCTGCGACTAAGCATAGAGCATACTAATATTATCTAACGATAAAATAGAGTAAAATAAAAGAGCATCTTATATTAATTAAGATGCTCTTTTGTTATTTAAGATTAGTTGGTCTATAAAATCCTAAAACCCATGATACATGTTTCTTTTTTAATCTTTTCATCATAATCATCTTCACAACCTTGGGCATCACCATATACAAATGTTCTAACATTTCCTGTATTCGGTTCACCATCATCCATTAAACGGTCTAAATGAGCAGCATCTTTGGGTGAAATTAATGGATTATACTCTGTATTACCAGAGGTTAAACTACCGTGTAATCTTAAAAACAACCCATTTGGACTATCTGATCCAGCAGCTCCTGCTTGCAAAGATTGTATTACTGTAAATCCTCCTGCAATTGGAGAGGCTGGGTGACTATCGCCCCAAGCGACTGTCCCGCCATTTTTAACCTGAGTTATTAAGCCTGCTTTGGATAAATGGGTCCAGAATTGTGTATTCTCAGTATCTACAGCATTATAACCAAGTCCATTATTCCATATATAAGATAAAGTTCCAACACTACCGTCGCTATCACCATTATAGCATCCTGTTGCATTTGTACAATTAGGAAGTCTAAATGTTGCGCCGGGGAAATCACCTGGAATACTACTGTAAGTATCAGCAAAAGTAGTGTAAGCAGCCACAAAACTTTTCACTTGTTTGCTTGTCTTAAAAATCTTTGCATTACTTAACATTGCCTGACCTTTTAGAACTCCTCCAGTTAGCAGTCCAATTATAGTCATTACGATTGCGAGTTCTACTAATGTAAAACCTTTGTTTTGTTTGATAGACGTCATATTTAAAGTTACCCCAATACTTTATGTATTTATAGTTGTATTGGAATATTATAATTATATAAGTGTTTAGATAAGTTTAATTTTAGCTAGAAGATCCTCAATCTCGCTCATATCATTGGCAACTGCCACTGCACCAGTATCAAGTAAATCTTGTTTATGTCTGGCAGAACAATGATTACCGCCGATAAAACCGATTGCTTGCATACCGGCTTTATTGGCAGCAATTACGCCGTTTTTACTATCTTCGATAACTACGCATTTTCTTGGTTCAATATTGATCGAATTGGCGGCTAGTAAGAATATATCTGGCTCTGGTTTACCATTTTTAACCATGTCGCCTGCATAGATATGAGGATTGAAATCTTCGAATATCTGGGCTTTCTGCAATTTATCAATTAATCTTTCATTTAAGCTGCTGGATGCAACTGCTTTTCTATATTGCATGTTTTTGACAACATCAACCACACCATCGATGGCTTTGACATTGGCTTTTACATGGGCAGAAGATTTCGCTTGCATATCTTTGAATATTTCCTCATCCAAATCTTTGCCAAATTTTTGTTGATGATGTAGATTTATTGTTCTTTTATAATCAACACTTGTAAAGCCGAGGAAATTATCACTAAATTCTTGCTTTGTATATTCCAAACCTATATCCGATAATAGCCCTAAAGATATTTCAACAACTAGCTCTTCGCTATTTACCAATACTCCATCACAATCGAATAGTACTGCACCTATATCAAGATTCATCTTTTAATTTCCTTTAATTTATACTATAACTTTCCTTTAAGATTTTAATTTATAGGAGAGAATAAAAATGGCTTCGCATCAGTATATATATGTTATGAAGGAATTGTCAAAAACTTACTCTGGCGGTAAGAAAGTATTAGATAATATTTTTCTAAGTTTTTACCCTGGTGCAAAAATTGGTGTTTTGGGACCAAATGGTTCTGGTAAATCAACCCTAATTAAAATCATGGCAGGTATTGAAACTGAATTTAATGGTGAAGCATGGGCAGCAGATGGCGTAAAAGTCGGATATTTAGCCCAAGAACCACAATTAGATAACACAAAAACAGTCCAAGAAAACGTAATGGAAGCATTAAAAGAAACCAAAGATTTATTGGATGCTTATAATGCAATTAGCATGGAATTCTGTGAACCAGATGCTGATATGGATGCTTTGTTGGAAAAACAAGGCGTGTTACAAGAAAAAATCGAAGCTGTTGGCGGTTGGGAGCTTGAAAGAAAAATTGAAATCGCAATGGACGCTTTGCGTTGCCCACCAGGTGATTCACCAGTTGAAAATCTATCAGGTGGTGAAAAACGCCGAGTTGCACTTTGTAGATTATTATTAGAAGAGCCAGATTTATTACTACTTGATGAACCTACCAACCACTTGGATGCAGAATCTGTGGCTTGGTTACAAAGATTTTTAGGTGATTATAAAGGAACAGTCGTGATGATTACTCATGATAGATATTTCCTTGATAATGTAACTGGCTGGATATTGGAACTTGATAGAGGTTCAGGAATTCCATATGAAGGTAATTACACATCATATCTTGAAGCAAAAGAAAAGCGTCTTATCCAAGAAGGACGTGAAGATGAATCTCGTAAGAAGTCATTATCAAGAGAACTTGATTGGGTACGTCAATCACCAAAAGCAAGGCAAGCAAAAAGTAAGGCTAGAATTACAGCATATGAAGATTTATTCATGGAAAGCCAGAAATTTGAGAAAACTAGAGATGCTCAAATCGTAATTCCTGTACCGCCAAGATTAGGTAATAAAGTTGTTGAAGTAGAAAATGTTACAAAATCATTCGGCGATAAATTATTATTTGATAACCTATCTTTCAGCCTACCTGCGGGTGGTATTGTTGGGGTTATTGGTCCGAACGGTGCTGGTAAAACAACTCTATTTAAAATGATAACTGGCCATGAACAACCAGATTCTGGAACTGTTGAAATCGGTGATACGGTTGAATTAGGTTATGTTGATCAGAGCCGTGATAGCTTGGATGATAAGAAAAATGTCTGGGAAGAAATCTCAAATGGCGATGATATAATCTATCTTGGTAAACGTGAACTTCATTCTCGTGCCTATGTATCAAGTTTTAACTTCCGAAGCTCTGACCAACAGAAAAAAGTTGGAATGTTATCAGGTGGTGAGAGAAATCGAGTTCACTTGGCGAAAATGCTAAGAAAAGAATCAAATCTATTGCTACTCGATGAGCCAACCAATGATTTGGATACAGAAACTTTATCTGCTTTGGAAGAGGCGTTGGAAACATTTGCTGGTTGTGCGGTTGTGATCTCTCACGATAGATGGTTCTTGGATAGATTAGCTACTCATATCTTGGCATTTGAAGGCGATAGCCAAGTTGTCTGGTTTGAAGGTAACTACGAAGATTACGAGCGAGATAGAAAACGTAGATTAGGTGATGATGCAGATCAACCAACAAGAATCAAATATAGGCCTTTGAAAGCTTCGTAAAGCCAATTTGTATTATGTCTTTATTTATGCTAGAATATATTCATTATTATTAATCTAATTACTGAGTATATTATTTGCTATGAGTGGGTTCTTAAAAAATATTACTATGGCTACTGCATTAGCCAGCTTTATAATACCAAATGTCGTAAAGGCAGAAGCTGGTATTTGGAATTCTGATATTGATTCTGAATCAAGCCAGCTTAGCGATAGTAAATATTTCAATACAGATTTAAATCCATTGGATTATGGTCAAGAGCAATCAAGTCGATTTTCACTAGTTTTACATATTGGGTCAAGACATTCCGGTACAGGTGCATATGATGACCCTACCCAGCCAGATGATACACCAGAAGATGAAATAAATGAAATATCATATAATTCAGAAAATACGGGTATTGGAGTTCAATATAATATTTCAAAGAGATTGAATGACTATATACAACCTTACTGGGAAGCGGGTGGATTTAAGAATTCTTACCGTGAGCCGACTATATATATAGGATATGGATTTA
>CALDHH010000087.1 GCA_937941575.1 uncultured Alphaproteobacteria bacterium
ATCACTATCCCAATATAAATAATCTTCCCAAGTGTGATGCAAGAAATTTGGTGGAAAGAATTTTCCGTTATGCTGTAATTCATAAATTGTTGGTTGCCTTGGTGTGCGTAATGGATACATTTTACATTCATGAGAATAGTAATTTGATTTTCTAGCATTACAAGGGTGGCAAGCTGCTACTATATTCTTCCAATCTGTCTTACCGCCTTTTGATTTTGGAATGACATGATCAAATGTAAGTTCATGGGTCTCAAACTTACTACCGCAATATTGACAATTCCAGGCATCACGAAGATATAGGTTAAATCTTGTAAAAGCTGGTTTCTGCCTTGGCATCACATATTCTTTTAATGCAATAACACTTGGGATCTTCATCTCTAAACTTGGTGAGCTTACGGTTTGGTTATATTCAGATACAATATTAACTCTATCCATGAATATTGCCTTCACCGCGTCTTGCCATGACCATAGGGATAAAGGAAAGTAACTGAGTGGTCTAAAATCTGCGTTTAAGACCAATACAGGACGATTTGGGCTGGTTTCATGCGCGAGCATAACGGTTCTCCCCATAGTAATTAAATTCAAACCAATATTCCGCACATACGAAAATACTCGTTTAAACTAATTATATCATAACATAGTTTATAAAGAATTAGCAAATGAGTCAGATTTTAAGTCTATAATTTAAACCGTCATTTTAAGAAAAATCTATTTATTATCAAAATGTTCTTTGATAAAGTTACCACCGCGTATCATTGAAAACTCATCAATACCATGGCCAATATCTGGTCGCATAATTGTTTCAATTTCAAATCCACCCGCAACGAATGCATCATTGATCCAAGTTAAATTATCTGGATGAACAATATCATCTGCATCCCCATGTACTGCCAAAACAGGCATTTTTACAATCTTTGCAGGATCGGATAACCCTTGTGGATCAGCCATTAAACCAGAAAACCCAACGATTGAAGCACAAGGCTCTTCACGTCTTGGGGCGTTATAATAAGTCATTAAACCACCTTGAGAAAACCCCACAATTGCCAAATTATCATTGGTCAATTCACGTTTTTCTAATTCTTCATCGATAAATTTGCTAAGGATTGGGTTTACTTCTTCTACTTGCTCTAATATTTTTTGTGGATTTCTGTCTTCCAAGCTAAACCATTGGTAGCCAGTTGAACCTGGTGCATCACATTGATGTGGAGCATCTGGTGAAACAAAAGCAGTATCTGGCAATAAATTACCCCATTGTCTACCAATTCCAATCAAATCCTGACCATTTGCTCCAAAACCATGTAAAAATACTACCAAGTTTTTTGCTTTATTGCCTGATGCTGGCTCTAATCTTACTGAATCTAAATTTTGTTTCATATGGCTATTCCTAATTAATAAATTGATGTATAGTTTATAAAATTAATTCAAGAATAGAAAGAGAAAAAGATGACAACAGCATTTTTTATATTAGCCCTAGTTCTAATGTTAATGGTATTCGGCTCAATGGTAGTTGGTATGGTTGCAATGAGCAAGGATAGTGATAAAAGCCGTAGAAATAGCAATAAAATGATGCAATATAGAGTTGTTTTACAAGCATTAGCCTTGGTATTCTTATTATTGGCTGGCTTGGGAAAGTAAATGCAGAAAATATGTCCTGTAGTCACAAGGAATGTAAATAACGAATTAGAAATACTATTATTCAAACACCCTTTGGCAGGAATTCAATTAGTAAAAGGTACGATTGAAAAAGATGAAGAGATAGTAAAAGCTGGATTAAGGGAATTAAAAGAAGAATCTGGTATCAGCCAAGTTAAAGACACAAGATACTTAGGCGAATGGAATAATCCTTACATATCTCAAACATGGCATTTTATTCATTGTGAATTAGATATAAAACTAGATGATAATTGGGACTTCTTTACCCAAGATGATGGCGGGCATATATTTAGTTTCTTCTGGCATCCCATCAACGAGAGTATTTGTGATGAATGTGATCAGATGTTTAAAGATGCAATTAACTATATAAAGCAATTAGTTTAGCTCTCTAAGGCTTATTATTAACTAATTTATTATTCATATACTCTTTATTATTGATTACTGGAGTATTATTGATAAATATTGAATTAGGGGTATTAAAACTTGTCAGACTGATAAAGCTTATATCCCTTATTTTATCTGTATCTGCATTAGAAAGTTCTCTATCCCCTGCTTCACCTGTTATTATATCAGATATTTTAGATCTTATTCTAATTTCTGATAGTTCAGCATCACAGGTTAAAAAATCACTAAGATAATTACCATCATATTGATCTGTTTTCCAGCTAAGTAACCCATCTGATACTATCTCAGTATTTATACCTTTAGTAGTTGCTGTTATATAACTCTCAGTTACACAATGGCTTGATACTGCACCTGATATTATAAGATCTCTAACTCCAAGCTCTAGCATAAAGCTTGCTAAATTATCTATTGGTATTTCTGGTAATTCTGCATCTACATAGAGTTCATTTTTTAAAATTGCATTATATTCTTCTGATTTATTCAAGTCAGATGGCTCTAGTAAAGCTGATTTTGAAGTTTTACAATAAACAACTTCATTTAATCTTGGCCCATATTCTCTAATGAATTCTAAATATATTTGCTCAATCTCAGAGTTCTTTGGGCCTTTTGTAAAGCCCATTTTCTCTAATTCATCATTACTTCTAATAGTTTGATTTGGCTCATTTGTAATAGGTTTATATAACTTATTCTGATCTCCTATAGTTGCCCAGCAAATAGGAATTGATTGTTCTCTTAGTCCATTAATGAAACTAGCCATTTCTTTTAAATATTCTTTTGCTGCACCTACATCTTCCATTAAGCCAACGCAACCAAATTGCAAATCAATTATCAATGCAGATTTTGAATAATCCACTGGTGCTGTTATCTCTTGCTTTATAAATTT
>CALDHH010000088.1 GCA_937941575.1 uncultured Alphaproteobacteria bacterium
TCGTTATCACTAGTGTCTAATACATCCTTAGCATCGCTCTTAGTGGCATTCTTATTGAACTCTGACGACTGTGCAGCCTGAAGAGCTTCCATAGCAGCTTGCTGTTCAGCGATCATGGCTTCCTTCTGAGCCTTCACTTGTGCTTTTATATCTAAGGACTGTTCATATTTCTCACTCCATCCCTCTGCCGTAAAGCCTATAGGCATTTGGTGTAAGGATGCGATGTGAATCTGCTGCATCATTGTAGCATTCATTTCTTCACTTAAATCTTGCTTCCTTGCTGTTGCCATTGCCACTGTTGCGCTGGACATTGAATCAATCAAATCATTTATAAGACTTATATCTCTATCTTCTTCAGGCTTTTCCATTTCCTTATTAAAAGCAAAAGTAAGGGTTTGGAAAACAGCAAACATACTTGTCTCCATTACTTGTAACTCAGTTGGTGCTTGTGGCATTTGTGCAGTCATTTTTGTCTGTTTCATTTTAACTCTCTATTTGTTTCTATAACTTGTAATTGTTCATAACATAGCATTTCATTTGCTATAAGTCAAATATTATCTTGATTCATACAAAAAAGCTTTATATTTTGTAATAATATTACTTAAAGGGTGTTTTAACCATTTAAGGCAAGGCGATATTTAGAATTTGATTCTTTATCTAAGTATTTAAATATAAAATCTGACGCTTGTTTTAATGATGCAGAATCAATTCCTGTTTTAATTCCCATACCGCTCAGCATATATAAGACATCTTCTGTTGCTACATTACCGCTAGCGCCCTTGGCGTATGGGCAGCCGCCCAATCCTCCGATGGAAGAATCGATTACTGCGATACCTTTTTGTAAGGCGATTAAGATATTTGCCAAAGCTTGTCCGTATGTATCGTGGAAATGAACGGCTAGATTCTCTTTATTAATATGAAGCATTACCGATTCTAACATTCTTTCTGTCTTCAATGGAGTTCCAACCCCTATTGTATCGCCTAGTGATATCTCGTAACAGCCCATATCAAACAATGTCTTTGCTGTGTTCGATACGGTCTCTACTGCTATATCGCCTTCATATGGGCAACCTAGGACACAAGATAAGTAGCCCCTGACCTTTATATTATTATCTTTGGCTGATTCTATTACTGGTAAGAATCGATCTAAGCTTTCTTTAATAGTGCAATTAATGTTTTTCTGGCTAAAGCTTTCAGAGGCTGCGGCAAATATCGCTATTTCCTGCACTCCTGATTCTAATGCTTTTTCCATTCCTTGTTGATTCGGAACTAGCATTGGGTAGGAAATATTTGGATTCTTTTCTATATTATTAAATACTTCCGCACTATCTGCCATTTGCGGTACCCATTTAGGTGAGACGAACGCCCCAGCTTCAATATTTTGTAGCCCAGATTTTGAAAGTATATTGATAAATTTGATTTTTGTATCCGTGGATATAATAGATTTCTCATTTTGCAAACCGTCTCTTGGGCCAACCTCTACGATTCTTACTTTATCTGGATAATTCATTTAAGCCTCTGCGAAATATACCAAAACTAGGGAATCATCAACTTGATCACCGATATTTGCAGCGATTCTATCAATCACCCCATCAATTGGTGATGATATTGTATGTTCCATCTTCATTGCTTCTATTATTATTAAAGGCTGACCTTTGATAACTTTATCGCCAGTTTTAATATTAACTGAGACCACGCTACCCGGCATTGGTGCGGTTAGATTATGGGTAGCATCAACATCATCGGCATTATCATTTAATGGGTTATTCCAGTACAGCTCAATTTTTCGGCCTTCATATATTAATGTAAGATTATTATTCTCATTCATATAGGTTACATCATATATATTGTCTGCAATTTCAAATTCAGCACTAAAAGAATCAATATAATAAGATAAATTAACTGAAATAGAATCAGAATCACCGATTCTAACTTCGACATCTTCAAGATCATCATAAGATAGAATTACATTTTTGCTATCTTCACCGATTCTAAATTCTAGATTCTCTTCTCTAGTTAGATTATTTCGCCATCTATTCGATAAATTCCAAGGCGAAGTATCATCATTTGCCATTTCTTGATCTTTAATTAGCGATTCTAATCTTAAATTTTGGACAACTGCTGATGCGATAGATAAATCAATATTCGATATTTCTTTATTATCCAATAAATCTTCTAAATTATTCTCAATGAATTTGGTATCAACATCAAAATTAATAAAATTCTGATTCGAGCTTAATTTATATAAAAAGCTAATATTATTCTTAATTCCAATTATTTTAGTATCAGCCAGAGCTTTATTTAACTTTAACAGCGATTCTTCTCGACTTGCTCCCCAAGTAATTAATTTTGCAATCATTGGATCATAATGAATCGATACCGTCTCAATATTGCCATCTGTCGTTTCTCTGATTCCTGTATCTATTCTTACATCATCAAATCCATCGGCAAATCTTAGATATTTAATATTACCAGCAGCTGGTAAGAAATTATCATCTGGATCTTCGGCATATATTCTAGCTTCAAATGCATGACCTGATATCTCGACTTCATTTTGGTTAATTGGTAGTTCTTCGCCAGATGCAGTTAATAGCTGTAACTCAACCAAATCAACTCCCGTTACCATCTCAGTTACAGGATGTTCAACTTGTAATCTGGTATTCATCTCCATAAAATAAAAACTCTCATCAATATCAAGCAAGAATTCAACAGTCCCTGCCCCCTTATATCCGATTGATTTTGCGGCAGCAACGGCAGCTTCGCCCATCTCTTTTCTAGTTTTATCTGAAATATTTGGAGCAGGTGCTTCTTCGATTACTTTTTGATGACGCCTTTGAACCGAGCAATCTCGATCAGCAAGATATATTGTATTGCCAAAATTATCAGCAAATACTTGTACTTCAACATGTCTTGGCTTGGTTAGGTATTTTTCAATTAATAATTTACCATCGCCGAATGATGATATTGCTTCTCGAGTTGCGGCATTTATTTCTTGTTCAACATCATCGCCTTCATTGACTATCCGCATTCCTTTACCACCACCACCAGCAGAAGCTTTGATTAATACAGGAAATCCGATCTCAATGGCTTTTTCTTTTAATAGCTCAATAGATTGATCTTCGCCATGATAACCTTTTACCAATGGAACATTTGCTTCTTCCATTAAGATCTTGGCCTCACTCTTACCACCCATTGCTTTAATTGATGAGCTATCAGGGCCAATGAATATTAAGCCTGCTTTTTGAATATCATCTGCGAATTTTGCATTTTCAGATAAGAAACCATATCCTGGATGAATTGCTTCTGCCCCAGATTTCAATGCGACTTCGATTATAACATCTGATTTAAGGTAGCTTTCGGATGGTTTGGCTGTACCGATTAAATAAGCTTCATCTGCCATCTCAACATGGAGGGCATCAATATCAGCATCAGAATATACGGCGACGGTTTTAACGCCGATTTCATTACAAGTTCTAATTATTCTACAGGCAATCTCGCCCCGATTTGCAATCAAAATCTTATTAAACATTCAACCCCATCATTAGTTAAAAATTACTGATGGTTCATATTATAGTAATTATTTGATAAAATTAATATAGGGAATTAATAGAAAAGTTATAACCCACTTATATATAGTGCAATAAAGTTACAATATTAGTATATTTGAATTAAGGTCTATCCCCTTAAATCTTTATTTACGGTTAGTTTTACACCGGATTTTTGTTTAATATTTGCTTGTTCAACAGCATCTAA
>CALDHH010000089.1 GCA_937941575.1 uncultured Alphaproteobacteria bacterium
AAAGTAAAAAAACTTCTTGCAATCAATTCTAAATGTCCGTATATATTTCTCTACAACAAATGTGTCCCCTTCGTCTAGTGGCCTAGGACACCGCCCTTTCACGGCGGCAACACGGGTTCAAATCCCGTAGGGGATACCAATAAAAAAAGACCCTTTAATGGGTCTTTTTTTATTGGTATCACATTGAGTTCACTTTTAGGAATTACATCTATGATGTGATTTCTGAAAGTGTTTACGAAGACGTGAAGTAAAGATCCTAGAGTTCCTTTAATGGGTCTTTTTTTATTGGTATCCCATTGAGTTCACTTTTAGGAATTACATCTATGATGTGATTTCTGAAAGCGCTTACGAAGACCTGAGGTAAAGGTTGTAGAGGCCTGATACTCATTAAGTATACATTGATTGGTCTTATCATCAGGAAGCTGTCTCTTAAACTTACTTACAAATATTAGATTAAAAAAATAGAGCCTCCTTAAGAGACTCTATTTCTGTTATCTATCTTGCTATATCCAATTACATGGAGTTCTTTTTGCCAGCTTTCTTTTTAACAATAGGCTCTGCTCTTTTAACTTTAAAGATAGTAGGTGGTGTATATGATCTATCTGGGTTCTTTTTAAATATCGAAGCTGTAAGCTTTGTTAGATGAAAAGGGGCGTGCAATGTTTTTACTACTAAATCTAATGGTAATAATGTAATTTCTTTAGCTGTTTTGCCAAATGTTCTTCTTTTCTCTTTGGCTACATCATGTTTTTGGTTTGATAAAGTTGATTTATAATCTTTTTTCGCAGCAGTAATCTCTGCTTTTAATTGCTTAACTTCTTTTGCTTGCTCTTTATCGATCTCTTTGCCAACTTTTACAGTTTCTGAATCAAGTTTTGATACAGATTTACCATGTAGGCTTACTTTCTTTTTAAGCTCTTGCTCAGAATCACGCAGCTCAATTTTTAATGCTTGTATTTTGCTTTCTAATGTCTGTATATCTGACCCTAAGCTTGCAACAGAATCTTTGTGAACATTAATTCTAGGGGCTTTTTCTTCAGTTAATCTAGTATTTATTGCTGCAACTGAACCTTTGAAACCTTTCTGTAGATTATCAAAAATATCTTTTTTTTCCTTTGTATTTGCTTCTGCAATTGCACAAGTAGATTTTGTTTTCTTTCTTTCATCTAAATAGATGCGCAGAGGTCTAGGTCTATCGATTACAGGTGTTTTTTTATCTGCATCTACAGTTATTGCTTTGGTATTTGTGTTAGCATTTGGTTGTTTTTCATTAGTCATTATTAATACTCCTTTAATTTGATAACTCTATTGAGCGTTCTTTTGCTGCTTGTACAGCTTTGTTCATAATATCTTGTATACCTTTATCATAATTCATTAGTACTTGTAAAGCTGCATATGTTGTTCCATTCGGACTAGTTACATTTTCTCGCATTTCTGATGCAGATAAATGAGCATCTGATTTTGCTAATAAGCCGCTCCCAATAACAGTTTGGCGGCTTAGCTTTTCTGATAGTTCTTCAGGTAATCCAGCATTTACACCAGCTTTGGTCATTGCTTCGATAAGTAAAAATACATAGGCAGGTCCAGATCCTGAAATTGCTGTCACTGCATCAATCTGATTTTCATCATCGATAATTATTGCCTGACCAACGCTAGATAATAATTTATTTACGGTTATTTTATCTGCATCAGATATATTTTTATTACCAACCGCAACAGTGATTCCCTCACCAATTGCAGCAGGAGTGTTCGGCATTGATCTTATGATCTTTTTATCTATACCCAATTTATCTTCAAAATATTTAATATTTTTACCAGCGGCAATTGATAAGAATATGGCATCATCATATTTGGAATATTGAGATATTACTTTATCCATTATTTGAGGCTTTACGGCCAATATTATCACATCTGGTTTAAAATCATCTGGTAGCTGATCGGGTGAGTTTAAGCCAGTAATTCTTGGGTCTTTTGGGAGATGGTCTATATTAAGATCAATTATAAAAACTTCGCTTATTTGTTTATCTTTGAGCCAACCATTTAACATGGCAGAACCCATTTTTCCGCAACCAATAAGAAGTAATTTCATCTTTTAATTCCTTAATATATTAAGCTTCTCCAACTGTCTCAAACATTGCAGCTGAGAACACATCACGAGTTCTAACGTCACCATTGGCAAGTAATTCAAATGTTGTATAAAATCTATCACATTCTGATAATGCAACATCTAATAAATCTAATATCATTGGTACCGACATGTTATCTGGAACCATTTGTAACATCATTGTATAGTTAAACACAGGTTGTAAATTAGTTATATTGAAATGGCCAAGCCATAAATTATCATTAATTTCCATTACCAATTGGGCGGCTGCAGGGATTTGAATCTCTTCTAGTTCTAAACCAGTGATGCAAGATACTTGCAAAGATTGGAATTCTTCTTGCCATTCAAGGAATATCTTATATTTTTGGTGGTCACCAGGCAGGTTTACAATTAATAGATTTTCAGTTTCCCGAGTTATCTCCCATTTTTTAGATTTTGATAAATCAGCAAAACCATCCAATGGGTTATTATCATCGATTGTTAAATTATATGAAGAATTTATCATTATTTATGCCTATCTCTAAAAAATTGTAATTATCGTTTTCTATTAACACATTTCATATGTATTATGCAAGAAATATAAACTAATACTAAGGTTAAACACATGTCTGGCATTCCATTCCCTAATATTGATCCCGTCGCATTGGATTTAGGATTCTTTCAAATTCGTTGGTATGCTCTGGCATATTTAGCTGGTTTTTTAGGAGGTTGGCAATATGCAATGAAAATTGCGGGATATGATAAAGACCTAAAACCTACAAAAGATCAAATAGATGATTTCTTGCTATGGGTAGTATTGGGAGTTATGTTAGGCGGTAGAATTGGCTATATATTATTCTATAATTTTACAAGCTATATTGAGAATCCAATTACTATTCTATATCTCTGGCAAGGTGGTATGTCTTTCCATGGTGGGGTTATTGGGGTTAGTGTGGCTATTATCTTATATAGTCAAATATATAAAATCCCATTATTAAGGTTAAGCGATATAATTGCCTGTGTGGTTCCCATTGGATTATTCTTCGGTAGATTGGCTAATTTTGTAAATGCAGAATTATACGGACGTATTACCACTTCAAAATGGGGAGTTATATTCCCAAATAGCAATGGTGAGCCAAGACATGCAAGTCAGTTATATGAAGCATTTTTAGAAGGATTAATCTTATTCATTATATTATTTATATTATCCAGAAAAAAAGCAATTCGTGATAAGGCTGGGGTTTTAACTGGAATATTCCTAATCTGGTATGGATTATCAAGATTCATAATTGAATTCTTCCGTGAGCCTGATGCTCATCTTGGTTTTATATTCTCATTCTTATCAATGGGGCAAATTTTAACTGTGCCTATGTTGTTATTAGGTTCCTATTTCATTATTAGAGGTAATAAATGTCAAAATTAAAAGAAATAATTGCAGCTAAGATAGGATCAAATGGTCCAATTAATATTGCAGAATTTATGGGCGATGCTTTGGGTTATCCAGAGCTTGGCTATTATCATACTCGTGATCCATTTGGTTCAGGCGGTGATTTCATTACTGCACCAGAGATCAGTCAAATGTTCGGGGAGATGATTGCAATATTTATCGTGGATGCTTGGGATAAAATTGGTAAACCAGAAGAATTTGCTTTAATTGAAATGGGTCCAGGGCGTGGAACTTTGATGTTTGATGTTATGCGAATATTATCTAGCGTCCCTGATATTAAAGGCAGGGCAAAAATTCATTTAATTGAAACTAGTCCAATTTTAAGAAAATCCCAGAAAGTAACTTTGGATGGGCATGATATTATCTGGCATAATGATTTTGAAAACTTGCCTGAAATCCCAAGTATATTTATAGGCAACGAGTTCTTCGATGCTTTGCCAATCCAGCAATTTAGAAAGATACAAGATAAATGGCAGGAATTAGGTGTTAAATATAATAGATTTGAAGAAAAATTTGAATTTACGTTATTGCCAACTACTTTACCAAAATCATCAAAACTATTGGATGAAGCCGAAGATTTAAGTGTTTTTGCTATTTCACCAATTTCAATAGATATCATGCAAAAAATTGCCAAACATATTGCATTAAATAAGGGAGTTTGCTTGGTAATTGATTATGGGCATGTAAAGACAGATATTGGTGATACTTTGCAGGCGGTCAAGGATCATAAATATGTGCCTGTGTTAAATGATGTAGGGGAAGTTGATATAACTGCTCATGTTGATTTTGAAGCATTACAAAAATCTGCAAAAATTGTGGATGGTATATCGGCTAGTGTTACTGTTAATCAAGCTGAGTTCTTACAAAAACTAGGTATAGTTTATCGTGCTAATGATTTATCAAAAGACCCGGATAATTATGCTACTATCCATTCTCAATTAAAAAGGTTATTGGATGAGGGCGAAATGGGTAAGCTGTTTAAAGTAATGGCAATATATAATGATGATATAGAAAGCTTGGTTGGGTTCTGATGGATAATTATGTTACAAGTAAATTATTAGAAAATGATGATATAAACCATGGCTTCTTTACAAGGAATGCTGGAGTTAGTACTGGTTTGTATAATAGCTTAAACATAGCTTACTCATCATCGGATAATCCAGATAATATTTTAGAGAATAGAAAAATAATTGCCAAAGATATGGGGATAAATGTTGATAACTTAGTAATATTACAACAAATCCACAGCAATATAGTTCATGTGATAGATGAACCATTTAATAGCAGAGAAGAAGTTGCCAAAGGCGATGCATTGGTTACAAATAAAACTGGAATCGCAATTGCGGTTATGACTGCTGATTGTGTACCAGTAATATTTGCTGATGATAAAAATAAAATAGTCGGAGTTGCTCATGCTGGCTGGGGTGGTGCAATATCAGGAGTTCTAGAAAATACAATAAAATCCATGCAAGAATTGGGGGCTGATATAAATAATATCAAAGCTGCAATTGGTCCATGTATAGGCAGAGATTCTTACGAAGTTGGATTAGAGTTTTATCAGAGATTTATTAATGAGAGTAATTTCAATTCAAATTTCTTTATAAAATCATCAAAGACAGATAAATATTATTTCGATATCTCTGCTTTTGTAGCATATAAATTATCAAATTCAGGCATTAAAAATATTGATATGTTAGACATTGACACATTAAAGAACGAAGATAAGTTTTTTAGTTATCGCAGATCATGCATAAGAAAAGAAGAAGATTATGGGCGTCAGCTCTCGGTTGTAGTAGTCAGATAGATTGACAGAACAATTAAATATATGTTAGTATTGCAAATAATTTATAAATTTTAGGAGAAAACCATGAGATCGATAAGACGCAATACAAAAAATATATTTAGCAAAGCCTTTAATACTGTAAGTGCATTAATTGCACCAAGGAATAAAATATCAAGTTTAAATTTTTATGGTTATGATACAATGGAAGTTATGTCTTCTAGGGTTAGAAATAAATCACTTGGTCATATAAATTCTAGAATTGATTTCCATGCTGTCGCTACCAAGATTACTGGTGATAAATATAAAGTTATTGAGACAAGGATTACTACTCATGGAACTTTTGGAGTTAGTCATGGCTATAGGAAGCAAGAAAAGACAGTAAGCAAGGGCGATAAAAAAATATTTTCTTTTAATGAAGCCGTCGACATTATTAAACAATTAGAAAAAGCTTATCAAAAAAGAGATTGTAATCTTAGCAAAATGCAGCCTTTATCCGCTTATCACCACACTAGAAATAGTCAAAAAACTATTTAAAATAATTAAATAAACACCATTTACTAAAATGAATACCGATGATAGGCTGATTAGCGTCTATTGGTTCTTTTGGTGTTTAATTATTATGGCGAATAAAAAAATGAAAATATTATCTTGTTCTGGTAACCTGCCTTTGGCGGAAGCTATCTCTAAATATGTTGGAATTCCCCTTACAAAAATTAATACAAGAAAATTTGCCGATGGTGAAATTTTTGTGGAGATTTTGGAAAATATTAGAGGCGAGGATGTTTTTGTTATTCAACCAACATCAAAGCCAGCCAACGAAAATCTAATGGAATTACTAATAACTATTGATGCATTAAAACGAGCATCAGCCCAAAGGATAACAGCAGTTATCCCATATTATGGTTACGCAAGACAAGATAGGAAAACTGGACCAAGAACACCAATCTCCGCAAAGCTTGTGGCAAATTTAATTACTGGTGCTGGTGCAGACCGAGTTCTTACTATGGATCTACATGCAGGTCAAATCCAGGGTTTCTTTGATATTCCACTAGATAATTTATTTGCATCTGTTCCAGTATTCGTAGGCGAGATAAAGAAAAGATCGGGCAATAATCCGATCGCTGTTGTATCTCCAGATGTTGGTGGAGTAGTTAGAGCCAGAGCAATCGCAAAACAACTTGATGCAGGAATTGCAATTATTGATAAACGTCGTGAAAAAGCAGGCGTATCAGAAGTAATGCATGTAGTAGGGGATGTGGATGGGTTTGATTGTATCATGGTCGATGATATCGTTGATTCCGCTGGAACTCTATGTAATGCAGCAACTGCATTGATCGCAAATGGTGCCAAATCTGTGCGGGCATTTGCAACTCACGGAGTATTATCTGGTGCTGCTTGTGAAAGAGTTGCCAATTCACAATTAGAAGAATTGTTAATAACGGATAGTATCCAAGCAACTGATGAAGTTCAAAACTGTGATAAAATAGTCCAATTAACCGTTGCCCCATTAATCGGTGAAGCAATGCTTAGAATAAGTGAATCTAGATCAGTATCTTCTTTATTTGAAGTGATGCCGATTACTGCTTAATTTACGGCTATTTTGAGATATTATTAAAACGCATAAATGTCTTGACATATTGAAAAATAAGAGTAATATAAATGAATGTTTAAATTATAATTAATTATATTGCTCGGGAAATTCGTTTGTCTAATAAGTCACAAGAGATCAAAATTGCTTTAAAGGTTTTATCAAGCTTGGATAGTGACGTTAAAACACCTAACTTAACAAAATCTTTGCCAGTTCTTGCAATAAATCTAAATAAAGATGGTCAAAATGTAACAGAAGAATTACTACTGGATTACATTAAAAAAGGTGAAGGTCATATTAAAGAAACTATTGAAATTTTAAAACAAGGCGATATCAAATATGCTTCATTAGAAAAAGACTATACTAAAATATATCTTGGTATCGTGGCTGAGTTTGAAGGAAGCATTCAAAAAACTAATGTAGAGATTGAAATAGAAGAGGCTGGTTATAGTAAAGAAAACTGCTTTGAAAAGGGTGTAGATGATGTTTTTAACGGTGACATTAAAATTTTATCTGAATATATGGCTAATTCGAATTCTTATGGGTCTATATTAGATTATTTAACGGAGAAGGATACTAGATCTCTTTTGAGTGAGATAGACCCAAAAGATACAAGCTTTGGAAAATTTAGTTATGTTAATGGTGCTACAAATACAAATCTCGATAATATTGTTGAACATTTACATTTGGGAGGTAAAATAAACAATCATGCTTTCTTTAAAGACCTATTTAAGAAATATGAGGATTATTTTTATAGTACAGATAAAGCATTAGTAATCTTAGATATAGCACTCCGATGTGGTTTAGATGAATTAGCTACAGAAATTTTAGAATATTATGATGGTGATAATGAACTTCTTAAGAAATTAGGCAATGTTTTCAGAACTATGAGTAATACTGCCAATATCTTGCTTGATTACTCAATTAAATCAAAATGCTCTAAGTCAGCTTTAAAAATACTAGATATGTTCTATGATGATGACTCTTTAGATGAGTTTTTAAAATATGGAAGAAAAACTATTCTATTAGCTGCGACATCCAGTAACTCTACTGAATTTATGAAGAGTTTTATTGATAAATATGGTCACTCGAAACATCTTTTTATATCTGAAAGAGAACATGCTAAAATTGTAAGTTTAGCAATAGAAAAGGAAAGCTTTGCATCTTTAAGTATTTTAAAAAAATATTTATCTAGTTTAGATAAATATGCTAATTATGAAGATTTAATTGAACATTTGCTGATAAATGCTTGTAATAATAAAATAAACGATAGTAACCGCTTTCTTAATAACCACCCAAAGCAAGCAAAAAAAAAGCAAACAGAGATAGAAGAAATGTATGATAGTTATCTCCAAAAATGGCTTGAAATCAAAGATAGAATGGAGCTATGGGAAAAAAGATATGGTTGTCTCCCCGAGGGATTAGAAAAGGGTTATAGCGATCATAAGGTTAAAATTAAAGATGTACTAAAAATTGCTCCTTTATTAGAAGCAGAAGGATATGATAAAGAAGCATCAAATAGATATGCTTATCAATCAGTTGCTTTATTAGGCTCTGCTGATCAAGTAATGGATTATTTTAAGCGCTGGGGTACAAATGGTAAACAGCCATTGCATGATATAGTTCACAGTGCTTGGGTTTCACAAGATTCTATCAAGGATGGTAATTTAAAATCTTGGGGAGATGCATTAATGCGTCATGGGCCAAAGATGGCAATGTTTGCAAGGTTTGCAAACAAGATGAATGAGCCAGCAAAAGATTCAAAAGGGCAGTGGTCTTACACAAAGACCCGTGATGAAATTGCTAAATTTAGATATAAGAATGCTAAAGAAAATTTAGAATTGGCAAAATTATGCATGAAATATTTTGTTACTGAAGAAGATTTTGATCATTCTCTAACGCTTATTAAAGAAAAATCAGAAAAAAATATTAAAAGTTCAAGCATTCCAGATATTAAGATAACCGGTAAACAGTTTGGTATGGAAGGGTATAGTTTTAAGAAGCTACCAGAACATGACTTAAGAAGTTTGTTTCTAGGCGAGATGGTTAACTGTTGTCAATCGATCGGTGGCGTAGGTGAGGATTGTACAATAAATGGCTTTATATCAGAACAGGCTGGCTTTTATGTTATTGAGAATGACAATACCAAAGAAATTATTGGCGAGACCTGGGCTTGGCGTGGTCAGAAGGATGAATTAGTATTTGATAGTTTGGAATATCTAGGGGATAGAGTTAAACCAGAAGAATGGAAATCTTTATCAGATGCATTTGCAGGTGTTTTGGAAAAAACAAAGAAAGATCACAATGTCTCTAAATTCTTAATTGGTTCAGGCGGAAATACTCCAGAAGGTCAGTTTAATAAAAGCGCTAAGAAACTTGCAAAGCCTTTGGATTATAAGGGATATCGAGATTCAAAAGATAAGCAATATAAAATATGGTCTAGAAAACCTTAATAGAAATGTTTTTATTTCAACATATCTAGTTTTTTTCTAATATCATAGTTATATAAATTTAGCTTAAAACCGCTGTATTTATAAAATAACACTTGATTTTTGGCTTGGAATATTGTTTTATCCCAATATCAATAAATATAAGTAAATTATTGGTAATTGTAGCCAACACCCCTGGAGGTTGGCGTAATTTAATTGATTTAAAAAAGAGAAGAGTTTAATAAAATGGCAAATAAAATTGAAATGCTTGCAAATACTCGTGAAAAAGCCGGTAAGGGGTCCTCTCGCGCAGTACGTAGAACTGGAAATATTCCAGCAGTAATTTATGGTGGTAAAGAAACACCTGTAATGATTACTATCGAAGAAAAATTCTTGGTAAAAGAATTACATAAAGGTACATTATTCACATTACTATGTGATTTAAAAACAGAAAAAGATTCACATTTGGTTCTTGCTCGTGATGTACAATTGGATCCTGTTACAGATCGTCCAGTACATGTTGATTTCTTACGTGTTACAGAAAGAACTAAAATTAAAGTACAAGTTCCTGTAAACTTCATTAATCAAGAAGCTTCTGAAGGCTTGTCACAAGGTGGTATGCTGAATATTATTTCACACGAAGTTGAATTACTTTGTCGTGCAACAAAAATTCCAGAAAGCGTTGATGTTGATTTAACAGGTTGTGATTTGGGAGATAGTGTTCCATTTAGCAAACTACAATTACCAGAAGGTGCTGTTCCATCTATCGAAGATGACACATTTACAATTGCGACTATCGTTGCTCCATCTGCTCTGAAATCTGAAGAAGATGAAGAAGCAGAAGCTGCTGAAGGCGAAGAAGCAAGTGCTGAAGGCGAAAGCGAAGAAGCAAAATCTGAATAATTAAATATATAAGGTTCTGTTATGGCTGATGATATCTGGCTTTTTGTTGGTTTAGGAAACCCAGGTACTGAATACAGAAATAACAGGCATAATATTGGATTCATGGCGATTGACGAGATAGTCGATCGCCATAATTTTGACCAATTCAAATCAAAATATAAAGGTGAATTTGCAACTGGTAAAATTGATGGCCAGAAAATAATTGCCTTAAAACCAATGACATTTATGAATCTATCGGGTGCATCCGTTGCCCAATTCGTAAATTTCTACAAAATCCCACTTGATAAGGTAATCGTGTTCCATGATGAATTGGACGTTGATCCTGCTCGCATTAAAATTAAAAAAGGTGGCGGGGCAGGTGGTCATAATGGATTACGCTCAATCGATGGATTAATTGGCAAAGATTATTGGCGAGTAAGATTGGGAATTGGTCACCCCGGTCATAAAGAGAGAGTAAATGGCTACGTCCTTGGCAATTTCTCCAAACAAGATGAAATCTGGCTAGAAAAACTAATCGCTGAAATACCAAATGAGATTGAGCATCTATTCACCGATAATAAAAATAAATTTGTTAGTAACCTATCTTTGAAGTTATAATATTAATTTATAAGAGTTAAAGTAGATAATAACTGGAGCTAGATCTTTAAGTATTACTTATTATAAATAAACCTAGACAAAATCCTTTTCAATATGTAATTTATGATTAATTTTAATCATTGATATATGGAGCATTTAATATGGGATTTAATTGTGGGATTGTTGGATTACCGAATGTTGGTAAATCTACTTTATTTAATGCTTTGACTGCAACTGCATCGGCACAAGCAGAAAACTTTCCTTTCTGTACGATTGAACCAAATGTTGGTCGTGTCGCAGTTCCTGATGATCGTTTGGATAAGATTGCAGAGATTGGCGGTTCAGCCAAAAAAATTCCAACTCAATTAGAATTCGTTGATATTGCAGGGCTTGTAAAAGGGGCTAGTAAAGGCGAAGGGCTTGGTAATAAATTCTTGGCTAATATCCGTGAAACAGATGCAATTGTATATGTTCTACGTTGTTTTGAAGATGAAAACATCACCCATGTTGAAGGATCAGTAGACCCAGTACGCGATGCAGAGACCATCGAGACTGAATTAATGATTGCCGATATGGAGAGCTTGGAAAAGCGTGTAACTGGAGTTGCCAAAAAAGCCAAAGGTGGCGATAAGTCTGCAAAGTTACAATTGGAACTAATTGAACGTAGTTTGGAAGTTTTAGAAGCTGGAAGATCTGCTAGATTTGTTGAAGTAAACGAAGATGAATTAAAAGAATTCAGAGGTTTACAATTATTAACTTCAAAACCAGTCATGTATGTTTGTAACGTAAGTGAAGATGATGCTGCAAATGGTAACGACATGTCGGAAGCTGTTGCAAAAATGGCTGCTGAGAAAAATGCGAGTAGTGTTGTAATCTGTGCCTCAATCGAAGCTGAGATCTCACAATTAGATAGCGAAGAACAACAAGAGTTTTTAGAAAGCTTAGGATTAGAAGAGCCAGGTTTAAATAAAATTATTCGTGAAGGTTACAGTCTTTTAAACTTAATCACTTTCTTCACCGTTGGTCCAAAAGAAGCAAGGGCTTGGACAGTGTATAAAGATTCAAAAGCTCCACAAGCAGCAGGTGCAATCCATACAGATTTCGAACGTGGTTTCATTAAAGCCGAGACAACTGCGATGAGCGATTATATCGAATGTAACGGCGAACAAGGTGCCAAAGAAGCAGGAAAAATGCGCCAAGAAGGTAAAGAATATGTGGTTATTGATGGTGATATAATGTTGTTTAGGTTTAATGTTTGAGCCAGATAAAAATGATATTAAATATATCATTTTTTCAGCTCAAACACATTGAGTTAGTAATTGCGAGCCCAGCAGGCGAAGCAAGGACTTTACGAAGACGTGTAGAAATTTTTAGCCAAGAAATTATAAACTGATAATATGTTTAAAACCATTGATATCAAAAGATATTGCAAAGGATAAAGAAATGAAAATTCTAGTGTTTTTAACTGCAATGATATTTACGATTACTGTTTTCAGCACAGGAAATGCAATATCAATAAATAGTAGCCCTATTATTTCACAAGATATTATTAAACATGGTGGTGGGTGCCGTAAAGCATCGCCTCCTGGGCAATGTTGCCATATGAATAATAAAACTGGTCTTGTGCATTGTCATTGATTATATAAAGGAATATGAAGAATAAGAATAAGAATAAAAAATATCCTTAATCTGTCTTGTCACATTTAATCGTTATTCTTCCACTTAATCTGAAATTCTATCTCGTTTTCTTCAGCGTCACGTTCATGTTCGATATTGAAGATTGCGTGTTTTGGAACGTAAATTCTCTCACCTGCGATTTGGATATCAAATTGCTTATCATTTTCTAAACAATCTGCAAGTCTACGTAGCTTTTCAACGAATTGAGAAGTTGTGTATTCTTTTTCAATATCACGAGTTTCTGATTTTATATTACTCATATTTTATTTCCTTTTCTAAACAGTGTTATTATCTTTTATCAATATCCACATAATCTCTTTTTGTTGGACCAGTGAATAGCTGTCTTGGGCGACCAATTTTCTGAGTTGGCTCTTCGATCATTTCTTTCCATTGAGAGATCCAACCGACTGTACGGGCAAGCGCGAATAACACTGTAAACATCGAAGTTGGGAATCCCATTGCTTTTAAGATAATACCTGAATAGAAATCAACATTTGGGAAGAGTTTTCTTTGTACGAAATATTCATCTTCTAATGCAATTTTTTCTAATTCCATTGCTAAATCTAGCATTGGATCATCAATTTTTAGCTCTTCTAGAACTTCATGACAGGCTTTGCGCATTACTTGAGCTCTTGGATCATAGTTTTTGTAAACTCTATGCCCAAAACCCATTAAGCGGAATGGGTCATTTTTATCTTTGGCTTTTGCCAAATATTTTGGAATATTATCTTTATGACCAATTTCTGCTAACATTGATAAAACTGCTTCATTTGCTCCACCATGGGCTGGTCCCCATAAAGATGCGATACCTGATGCGATACATGCAAATGGGTTGGCTTTTGATGATCCTGCAAGTCTTACGGTTGAAGTTGATGCGTTTTGTTCATGATCAGCGTGTAGGATAAATATTTTATCCATAGCATCTGCCAAAATTGGGCTTACTTTATAATCTTCGGTCGGAGTTGCAAAAGTCATATATAAGAAGTTTTCAGCATAGCTTAAATCATTCTGTGGATACATGAATGGTTGGCCGATTGAATATTTATAAGTTAATGCCGCAATAGTTGGCATTTTTGCAATTAATCTATGGGCTGCGATTTCTCTTTGTTTCTCATCCGTAATATCAAGTGAATCATGATAAAAAGCGGATAGAGCACCAACAACACCAATCATAATTGCCATTGGGTGAGCATCGCGTCTGAAACCTTGGAAAAAATGTCTTATCTGTTCATGGATTAAGGTATGGTTTGTAATTGTATTGTCAAATTTTTCCATTTCTTGCTTGCTTGGCAATTCACCATGTAGCAATAAATAACAAACTTCTAAGAAATTTGAGTTTTCAGCAAGATCTTCGATTGA
The DNA here is from genome assembly GCA_937941575.1 of uncultured Alphaproteobacteria bacterium. Classification (GTDB taxonomy): domain Bacteria; phylum Pseudomonadota; class Alphaproteobacteria; order Micavibrionales; family CSBR16-224; genus CALDHH01. The sequence continues at coordinate 13,846 of CALDHH010000089.1, forward strand.
ATAACCTCTATGTTGCAACAACCCTTCGAAACCATCAATATAAGTAAGTCCAGATTCACATGATGCGGTTGAAGTAAAGCCAGGATCATAAGTGAACATTCCAGTTTCAGCATAAAGTTTTCTGATATCAATTACTTTTGGTCCAATTGTACCTTCTAATAGATTGAAATCATAACTTTTACCTGTTGAATTATCGGTGACTGTTACGGTATTTTTTTTATCTGACATTTTATTATTTCCCCAAATTTAAAATAGATTTTTATATCCTACAGAATTAGTTATAATCTCACAAGATTAATAAATTGATAAAATGATAATGATATTTACTATATTTTATAAAAAAATAATTGATGAGTTTTTTGAACAAAGGGAACACTGGTTTTTATGGGTTCCTGTGTTTATTGCTATTGGAATTATTTTAAAATTCTATAATTATATTAGTTACTTACCAAATTTCTTTGAACTAGTATTTTGTTTGGCCGCCTATCTAGTTATAAACAGGATAAATAAAGCATCAGCATATATAGTAATAATTATATCCCTAATCATTCTGGGTTATAGTTCGGCTAGCATTCGTATGGATAAAATAGATTCTACGCCATTATTGAAATCTGATATGAGATTTGTGCATGTAACAGGTAAAATCACAGATATTGAGAATAAGAATAATTACCAAAGATTTATTTTAGAAGATCTAAAAATAGGGAATGTAGTAAAAGATGGCTTAAAACTACAAATAAATGTTTATAAACTAGAGGAAGTTTTTAACATTGGTGATGTAATTAGTGCTACGGCCTATCTCAAGAAATTAAAAGCGAAATCAATTCCGGAGGACTTTGATTATGGGCTTTATTTAAAGAAGAAAGGGATCGGTGGAACTGGCTCTATAATGTCTAATATAACATTAGTTAAGTCATCTAACAAGCTGATAAAATTTGATAATTTTAAAAATAAACTATTTTACCTTACAGAAAAGAATATCAAAGATAAGAATATTAGATCAGTTGTAAATGCTTTGCTAACTGGAGAGCGAGGACAAATAAGTAAAGATAATTGGGAAGTAATTAGAAGCTCAGGCATTGCTCACTTACTTGCGATATCTGGATTACATATCGGTTTGATTGCAGGATTTATATTCTTTTTAACTAGACAATTAATGGCTTGTTCAGAATATGTAACTTTACATTACCCAATTAAGAAGATAGCTGCATTTTTAACAATATTACTTTTAATTCTATATTTAATATTCATTGGCTCACCAACTTCTGCAATCAGGGCAGTTATCATGACATCAATAATATTAATCGCAATAATTTTGGATAGGGAAGCGTTAAGTTTAAGGCTGGTTATGATTGTGGCGAGTTTAATGTTAGTAATAAAACCAGATAATCTATTTGATGTCGGTTTTCAAATGTCTTTTGCAGCCGTGATTGGCTTGATAAAATTTTATGAAATGACCAAAGAATATTGGTCGGATATCTTAACTGAGGCTGGATTTATAAAAAGAATATTTGTTTATCTTTATGGTTGTTTGGCTACAACTTTTATTGCCAGTACAATTACCATGCCTTTTGGCTTATATCATTTCCATGAAATCCCATTATTATCTGGTTTAATTACCAATCTTATTGCGGTGCCGATTGCTGGTTTTTGGGTGATGCCAACGGCTATTATTGTATATATCACATCCTCTTCTGAGCTAGCTAATTATGCAGTTCAATTTATGGGATACGGTATTGGTTTTATATTAGAAATTGCAAATAAAGTTAATGATCTGAATATCACAAGTTTTAAATTTGCCATTATGCCTGGCGCATTTATTGCTTGTTTCTCTCTTTCCTTAATCTGGATTGTTAATTGGCGGGGTTATTTATCTGTATTTGGGGTCTGTCCGTTAATTTTATCTTTTCTATTGCTGTTGAATATAGAAAAACCAGATATCCTAGTATCTTCAAATGGTAAACTAATTGCTTTGAGAAATAATGATAGTTATATCTTCCCAAATAAATCTGAATATTTTACCAGAGAAAGCTGGGTTAAATTATTTAATGCTAATCCAGATAATATTAAATATTGGGATCGGGATGTAATTGATAATTTAAACTGTGATGATTCTGCTTGTATTTATACAATAAAAGATAGAAAGATTTCATTAATTATTAATCCTTTAGTTGTATACATATATTGTGATATTGTTGATGTAATAATTGCACCAAAGCTTGTAGTTAATAAAAATAAATGTAGAGCAGATTTAATTATAGATAGGCAAAACCTTATAGATAATAAAGGATACTCAGTTTATTTTAAAAATTAAGAAAGTTATAAATGAAAAATAATCAAAAAGGTTTTACCTTAGTAGAATTAGCAATCGTGATGACTATCATTGGGTTATTAATAGGCGGCATATTAAAAGGGCAACAACTATTAAATAATGCCAGAATAACTGCAACAATTGCACAAGTAAAAGCCTATCAAACTGCTATGGCAGTTTTTAGAGATACATATTCAACACTACCAGGGGACATGTCCACTGCAACTACTAGGTTAGCAAATTGTAATGCTGCGAGTTTTTGTGAGAATGGAGATGATAGTGGCACAATAGGAACAATCGGTGTTTCTCCTTGGGCTGATATTGAATCTTTAATAGATACAGAAAACACACAATTTTGGAAACATCTTGTTTTATCAGATCTAATTTCTGGAGTTAATTCCAGCTCATCTGCTATTGAATGGGGAGCATCACACCCTAGTTCTAAATTTGCAGGTGGGTTTCATGTAAGATATACAATAAGCACTGGCTCTCAGTTATATATACAGGGAAATATATTGGTAATGAGAAATAATATAACAGGTGACTTCAATAATAACCCAGGTAGCATGAGTATCTCTCCACATATAGCGTCAATAATAGATAGAAAAATAGATGATGGCCTTACAAGAGGTGGTTTTGTACGAGCTGTTAGTAGAGTATCTTATGGCTGTAACGCCGGTGGATACATAGAAACAGTGCAAAATAACAATTGTGATATATATTTCGGGCTTTAATAATATCTAAACAAGGTTTTTAATTTACCTTGGATTTGCACTCGGTTAGGAGCTAACACAATTGGTTCGAATTCTGGGTTTTCTGGTTGTAATGTCACTTGTCCAACGCCGTGGAAGAATGTTTTTAATGTAACTTCCTCTCCATCGACTAAGGCCACGACTATATCCCCGTTATTGGCGCCTTGGCATCTCTCAATTACAACAACATCACCATCGCGTATTCCGGCATTCATCATTGAATCGCCATCAACCGTTAATGCGTAACATTCATTATTACCAAGGAAGTTCATTGGAACACCAATTGTGTCATGTTCATGGCGGATTGCTTCGATTGGAGTACCAGCAGCAATTTTACCATGCATAGGTATTTCAACCATTTCTCCATCAAAATCATTGTTTGACTTTGCAAGATTTGATAACTTCTGATCATCATTATTCTTTGATTGATATGCTGCATCTTCTGGTAGTTTTATTACTTTTAAAGCTCTTGCTTTATTTTCTTGTTTCTCAATAAAGCCACGATCAACCAATGCCCCAATTAAGCGATGTATGCCGGATTTTGATTTTAATTCCAAGGCAACCCGCATTTCATCGAATGATGGGGAAGTACCGTTGGCCTTGATATAATCATTAACAAATAATAATAAATCTCTTTGTTTCTCAGTTAGCATTTTAACATCCTTTTTATAAACAATTCTCTATTTGTTCTATGTTAGTTCATGTTCTGTATCTTTTCAAGAGGTTTTTTGATGAATGCTTGTTTTTTTATAATTTATTGATTATAAATGCTCTACACAAAACTTTTACAGATTGAGCTCTTATGCATTTTTTATCTAATAAATTTAATTATTTCTTCCTATTTATATTCTTGTTCTCGAACATAGTTACGGCAGAAGTTAAGATAAAAAGTGAAGCTGTTAATATTGAACGCAGTGCTGGCAAAGGTGTTGCTTCATATAGCTACGATTGGAAGAAGGCTTTATTCGGTAAAAAAGAGGGCAAGCAAGAGGTTACAAAAGCTAAGGTAGAAAAACCAACAGCACTTGAGCAAAAAACAGTTAAAAAAATAATTCCTAAATATAAAGCAACTCCGATATATGAAGTAGAAGAGGTCGCAACTGTTAAGAAAAAGCAGGTCGCTAAATTTAACAATAAGCTTGAGCGGTTAAAGCTGGCAGAATTAAATCAGCAAAACCATAAATTGATCTGTAATGTCCCAGATAATAAAATTGGGAAATATATTGATAAGCCAAGATGGTTAGAGAATGCAGTAATTTTAAAAGGAATTAAAAACCAGCCATTAATTGCAATTGTAATTGATGATTTGGGAATTGATAAAGTTAGAACTAAAAAGATAATGGATTTAAATGCTCCGATGACTATGGCATTTCTGCCATATACAACTAATCTAGTAGCTCAGACAAAATATGCATCAGAAAAAGGGCATGAATTAATGGTGCATATGCCGATGGAGCCAATTAATCCAAGCATTGATCCTGGTCCAGATGCTCTAATAACAGGAATTAAGCCGATTGACCTGATGGAAAGATTGAACCGTAACTTAAATAAATTTGATAATTTTGTTGGAATTAATAATCATATGGGAAGCTTATTTACTCAAGATGTGGATTCAATGAAAATAGTAATGAATAGATTAAAACACGATAATCTATTATATCTAGATTCAAAGACAATAGGGCACTCATTGGCAGAAGATGTAGCAAAAGCCTATAATATTCCAAGCACAAGTCGTGATATATTCCTAGATCATGAACCAACGATGGTGTTTACTGAAAATGCATTAAAAAGATTAGAAAGAATTGCACTGGCAAAAGGTACAGCCGTTGCAATTGGACATCCAAAGGACATAACGATATTAGCATTAAAAAAATGGATACCAAAGGCGGAAGCGAGAGGGTTTAAGTTTGTACCAATCTCAACAATAATTCAGAAAAGATCCAATGATATTGGTAAAAATATGGTTGCAAGTAAGTAGTTTTAGGTAATTAAACCTTAATTAAAACCCTTATTAACAACATTATCTCGTCTAACTTTTTTTACAATATCAACTTGTTTGTCTAACTCAGCTTTTCTTTTAAGGATAGCATCCTTATTTATTCTAAACTCATATTTTA
>CALDHH010000090.1 GCA_937941575.1 uncultured Alphaproteobacteria bacterium
TTAAAAATAAATATATGATTATTAAGGTTTTTCTATTGACTAAACAGTCCATTTTTTGCAATCTTATAAAAATAACCTATAACATATTAATCATTGGATTCTTAAAATGACAAAATCTGAATTGATACAGCGTTTAACCGATTTAAATCCTCATTTAAAAATTGAAGATGCCGAGTTAATCGTATCGACTATATTCGAAGAAATTACAGACGCACTTGCAAGCGGAGACCGCGTTGAGTTACGTGGCTTTGGTACTTTTTCTGTTAAACATAGAAAAGCAAGAATTGGTAGAAACCCAAGAACTGGCGAGAATGTAAAAGTTGACGAAAAATATGTACCTTTCTTTAAGATCGGTAAAAAGCTTCACGATGATTTGAATAAGGATTAAATTTTAAGATAATGAAATATCTAAACATATTAATCACATTACCAATTACTGTATTTGCAATATTTTTTGCATCTGTTAATACGGATAGCATTACAATTTCCCTAAATCCAGTTTATGATGAATTTGAGATGCCTATTTATCTATTGGCACTTGGAATGTTAGGGATTGGCTTTTTAAGCGGAGCATTATTCGTTTCAATGAATGAATATAAAACTAAGGTAAAACTTAGAAAAGAAAGAAAAAGAGCAAATCTACTGGAAAAAGAATTAGAGAAAAATAAAAACTCTAAAGAAGCTCTTAACAAAAAGACTCCAAATCAATTGAATAATAATTCTAGTGATATAAAACTAATTAATTAAAGTTTTTATTTATAAGCATCCAGAAAACTATTGAATATATCAACCTCAGTTGCCATTCTTAGCATTGTATCTTTATCGCTTAAACTGGATATACCAGTTTCTCTGGTAACGACGTTAAATGATGGGTAAAGCTTTGTTTCTTTCATCATATTATCATATTCAGATTTTAAGGTCTTTAGCTGGCTAATATTACCCGCTAACTTATATGCAACAGCAGTATTTAGGACTAGTTTTGCATCCTTAAGCTCAACTTTTTTATCTTTTTTGATATTACCCAATAATGTTGCTAATGTATCCCCTGCATCTTTCCACTGCTTATTTCTCCAATAGATATCTGCTGACAGTAATTTGGCATCCTTATCTTGAATGGTTGCTAATAATTTTATTGCATTATTTGTTTGCCCAAGATTAGACATCGCCTTGGCTTTTAATAAATTTCTTTCATTGATTACTCTTTGGTCACCCTGCATATCATATTCAGTCCTAGCCAATGCCGATAGAGCGTCTTTTGGTCTATTATCAAGTAAATATATACCAGCCAGTTTTATCCCCGTTTTATTGGCTTCTTTCGGAGTTAGCCTTGCATCAATTTGCTCTTCCAACAAAGCTTGCGCTTTATCTAATAAATCTAACTTAACCAAGAAATTAGCAAAAGTATCAACAGCCTTATTACCCTCGACTCCAGAAGGTAGTAGCTCGGCAAATTCATTATAGATTGAGATTGCTTCCAATGGTGGTACATCTGCTGCCTTATTTTCAACATATAAATCAGCAAATGTTTTCAGCATATCTCTAGTAATCGGCTCACTATCAATTAAATTACCTTTGGCTAGTATTATTGCCTTTCTTAATTGAGTTAGTCCAGCTCGATATTCTTTATTTTGAATACGTAGATTACCAATATTATGCAATATTTTAATTTCTAAACTATCACCACGCCAAGCAAATCTTAATCTATCCAATTTATTTATAGCAGTTTCCAGATCAATGTCTTTTTTAGCTAATTCTAAATTGGCGAGCGCCATGCTTGCTTTTGCGTGATATAATCTATCTTTACCATTTGCAACAGGCCTCCACATTTTCAAAGCATCTTCAAATTGACCATCTTGCCTGTAAACTTCGCCCCATAAATATGACATAGCAGATTTATATCTGCCTTCTAATCCTTCACTATCAAAACTATCCATTGAGCGGAGCATCTTTTTCGCAAATAGAGTATTACCAACTCTTAATGCTGATTCAGACATATATAGGGTAAATGGGATTGCAAATTCATCCGGGTATTTTGATATTATCTTATTATTTTTGGGAAATGACTTATTTGCTAGGCTCCATCTTTCACTTGATGCTGCCACATAGCCCATCCAAATTATTGCCTCTGGCTGATTGGCAATTTCTGGAGTGGATAGATCAGCAATTGCCTCATCATATCTTCTAGCCAGGGCTTTCGCTACTCCTCTAATTGCCAAATAATTAGGCTTTTTTATTAACTCCGGCGTTTCTTCCGATGCTCTCCTTAAAAACCCCAAAGTCTCATGCGCAAATTTATTAGAAACATGCAGTAAAGCTAATTGCATTAAGATCTCTGATTTTTCTTCGCCAGTTCTTGCCTTAATCAATTCCATCTCTAAATCATGTCTATTTTCAAGTAAGAATTTTAAACCATCTTTCTGCCATTGGGCAAAATCAAATAATTGATATACCCCGCCTTCTTCGTCTTTTCCTTTATTATCGATATCATTCAAGCTAATTTTTTTGGATTGCTTGATCACTATTGATCTATCTATGCCCATGCTGATATTTAAATCTGAATTTGCATTACTAATATAAACCTTGCGTTTCGTAGTTTTTAAAAGAAGTTCATCATTATTTTTTATCATCGCCATTCCAACAACGGCTGGAATTATCTGAAAATCACTATTTATCCTTTTACGTGAAACTACCTGAGATTGATTCCTAGTTGGGACAATTAATATTTTTTTACCTGTGATTTCATCTTCCATTTGTAAAATCTTTTTACTTGGATCATCTAGATTTATAGAGAGCCTAACATTCTGTGCTGTTTTTTTTTCCATGGTTACTATTTTTGCACTAGAAGGCACCACCATTCCCCTTGGGTTTGCCGGTATTCTTAATCTCCAAGTTCCCAAACCTTCATTGAAGGCTATAAATTGTAGCTTCTCTTTTACTGGTATTTTCCAAACGCTACCATTCTCAATTTTTTTATATTCTAATTGTCCAAAATTACTAGCTTGCGGTCCAGATATCTCTGGTTTAATTCCTGTAACTTCGCTATCCAATGCAATATATAGATTATTATTATGATAGAACGCTGCTAATGCTGAGCTACTAACTGTGGATATTTGAATAAAGCTATCTAGTTTTTTTCTTTTAGTTACTGTCGCTAATTCAGGCTCTTTTTTTAAAATAGGCTCTTTCTGCTCATCAACTTCTTGAGGTTTTTTACCATCTTCATTAATCTTAGATTTATCTTTATCTAATTCATTAATCTCCAGTTTATGCTCCGTTACAATTCCACTTGGATGCGGAATTTCTATTTTTAATTCTGGTTTTTTTGTCTCTGTATTTATCTCGACTTTAAGCTCAGGTAATTTTATCTCTTTTTTCTCAAGCTTATCTTCTATCTTTAATGGCTTCTTTAATGGTGTATATATATCAAGCACAATCCTTCTAACTACTCTTGAATCTTTTACATTAGCAAAGCCCTTACCAGTTTTAATTACAACATGAAGAAGGCCATCATTTGTCGCTTTTCTTGATATTCCTTTTAAATATTTATCTCGTCTAGTACTAACACCTGAGAAATCTACTTTTGCATCACTATTGAAAACAATCTCAACATAGCCATCACCTTTTTTAAGGCTATAACCTACTTTTTTCTGCCAATCAAATACTACTCTAGTAAATTTATGATGTATTCCTGAACGGACTTTTAAAACATCACGGTCGCTTGCAAATGAAATACCAATATCAGAGATCAATATAGCAAAGCTCAGCACTGATAAAATCAATACTGAAAATATTCTATATTTTATAATTTCTGATATGTTATTCATTACTACTCCCCATTCTATATAGTACAACATAAAGGTTTAAAAATATAATAGTTTTTAGTTACTAGTATATTGCTGGATAACAATATCAATCAGTTTATCTTGATTTTCTTGATCATTAGAAGTACCCAATATTCTAATATTATTTGAATAACCATTATCATTGATAATTTTGGCAATTTTATATGAGCTTACCAATGCCTCTCCCCAACCAGTTAAATATTCATTACTCTGCCTATTATTTTTATCCAAGTAACCATATATATCAATATCATTATCAATCGTTTTTAATATTTTTGTAATTATCTTCAGCTCTTTACCTATATTATCATTCGACAAGAAAACTTGGTTCAAGGACATGGTAACCCTATCTTCATATATGGCTAACTCCAAGCCTTCCATATCTTTTTTATTCGCATTGATTTCATTATTTAATACCGAATATAAATAATTTAGATCTTTGCCTTTAACGATTTTTTGTCTGACCTGGCCTTGGCTATTATATGCCCCACCCGACGATCTTGATCCGTAATTAAAGTTAAACTCACTCTCAAAAGAGGATAAAATATTATTCCATTCATCCACTTTTGGGTTTGACATGGAAAATAGCATTACAAAAAAAGTTAGCATTAATGCGATCACATCCGTGAAAGAAAGTAACCATACTTTACTAGGCGCTTCTTCTTCAAAAATATCATCTGAATATTTATCTAAATCATCCATATTATTTATCTTCTGTAATTTTGTATAGCTCTTGACCTTGCTCAAGAACTTCATCTAGGTTTCTGGTCTTTGTTGATTGAGAGCTAAATTTTAAATCAATATATCCAATCTCACCTTCATGCAGACCAATAAATACTAACTCTTTTGGTAGACCAATATCTATAAAGTTTTTAGCATATATGTCGGCTCTTTTTACTGCACTATTTACGATATATGGCTCGGTTGCGAATAATTCTGCTGGATTATCACCCAGGCCGATTAATATTTGCAAAGATAATTTAATATCCTTATCATCTGGTAACATCATGATTGATAGCTTATCCAAGAAGTCATGATCGGATGCTCTTTGATTATCTATACCAGAAATGATCGATGCCCATTCTTCTTCTTTCAATCTTACAAACATGTCACCTGTGGCATCTGATCTATCTGCCGTGAATGTAAATCCTTGTGCTAATAATAGCTTATCTAGATTATCAAATACCTCACCCAAACCATCCAGCTCTAAATGATTGTCAATCATTGCTGGTGAGTTATTATCCCCTGCAACCTTGCTTGCAAAAGTCTCTTTTAAACTCCGCATGACTGGTTTTGATTTACTAATATCATAATTTGATGATGCATTTATAATAATGAAAAATGCTAATAATATTATAAATAAAGATAGAGTTAAAAAACTCATACCATCTATATTTTCACCATTATTATTATTTTCTTTTTTTGAATATTCCATAGTTTGAATAGCTATTTCCAAATATAATCGGATAAATTAACAGCCCATAAAAAAAGCTAAAATCTTGTTAAATTTCCAAAGTTAACTGACCTATATTATAATAGCTAATTAATCAAACTCTGCAAGTAATCTATCGATTTCACTCTGATCGACGCTATTCTCACCCGATGTAGGACCGTTTAACAAACTGGCTTCGTTATCGACAGATATTTCTGCTTCAATTGGTTTTGCAATATTTTCTTGCACGAATTCTTGGCCGTTTAATGCGCTTATCATTCCTGCAACTTTATGTTCTATATGTTTTAAAGAATTAACTACTTTGCCAATTCTTTGCCCTGTTATATCTTGGAAGCTACAGGCCTCAAATATATCCATTACTGCTTGATCTATCTTTGCTTTATTATTCTCATCTATACCAGCAGCCTCTGCTTGAATAACATCACATGAATCCATTATTTTATTTGTGGCATCCTCAGTTGCTCCAATTACTGCATCTAACTCATCAGTCGCAGTTGGTATATGAGTATCCGATATTTCACCGGGATTTAAAACGCCAATATCTTCACGCATACGCTCAATATGCTCAATTAATTCTTTTAAACCATCGTAAACTATAACACTTGGATCATTATTAGGTGTGCGCCTATCAATTGTTTCACGTACAGTCTTTATAATATCTACAACCTCTTTACGGCTATATGCTTCTCTACTATTCGACATAGGCTAAAAACCCCTTTATAATTTATAATCTTAAAACTCACCCAGAACGGATGTTAGTTTTGTTTTCAGAGTATCTGCATTAAAAGGTTTTACAATATAATTGTTAACCCCAGCTTGCCTTGCTGCCAGTACGTTTTCCGTTTTACTCTCTGCGGTAATCATAATAAATGGTATTTTATTACCAGATCCCCGAATTGTTTTTAGCAATTCAATACCAGTCATTGGCTCCATATTCCAATCTGATATAATTAAATCATATTCTTTATCTTTCATCTTATCCAAAGCTTGCGTACCGTCCAATGCTTCATCAACATTATCAAATCCCAATTGCTTCAATAGATTTCTAATGATTCTTAACATTGTTTTGTAATCATCTACTATCAAGATACTCATATTTTTATCAACAGCCATGCTTAACTTCCATATTAATTATAAGGTAAAACTTAATTTTCAATCTAAGATACTATTCTGCAAGATAAAAATTAATTATAGGTTAAAGCTGTAAATTATTAAGGGAGATCTGGAAGTTTTCTTTGCTGAGCCAATTCAATTGTTAGCTGTCTAGCGATCTCAGGATCCATGACTGCTAATATTGGGGCAGATTTTCTCTCGCTCATTCTGCCCATTAATTTTAATAACACCCTCATTTCAAGTGTATTTAATATTTTTGCTGCATCTTTTGGCTTCATACTTCCGTATATTTTAACCAATTGTAGCAGCCTTTCTTCTTGCATATCTTCTTGAGTACCAAGCAACAGCTCAATTTCTGTACGCATAGATTTCAGCTCTGCAATCTTTTTATTAACCTCAGCGCTTGCAACAGATATCAAAGCTTCTTTTTTGGATAATTCATCACTTCTTATATCAAGCTGTTTTCTACGGACAGATAAAGATTGCAACACTTTTAGCTCTTCTTCACTAAATGCTCCACCATTGAAAGTCGGTAAATATCTATCTTTTTGAGATTTATTATCTTTTTTTCTATGTCCTTGACTATCACCTGAACCGATCATGTTCTTTGTATTATCCATGCTTGAATTGCTTGGTGGTTTTTCATTGCTATCTTCTAAGTCTGATTTTTCTTCAGCTTTGGCAGTCTTTATTAAAGGCGCCTGCATCTGATCTTTGGCTAGAATTTCATCAGATACGTTATTTAAACGAAAAGCAAAAGAAATTGCAGTTACGATAATTAAAAAAGTAAATAAATTGAATTTCTTCAATAATCCCATAATATATTCCTACTCAGCTTTTCTACTATTTTTCAAAGCTTCCATTAAACCAATTTCTGCTTGCGACATGTTTTTGTTATTGTCTTTTTTTATAATTTTTTTCATCGGCTTAGCTTTTGGTTTTTTAATTGGCTCTGATTTTGCTTTTTTCTTAATTGGTTTTTTCTGACTTGGTGCTGACTTACTTGTTTTCTCAGCCATAATTTGCAATCGCCCTGCCAAATTGTCCCCTGCTTCAACAACCATTTCCAATTCGTCATATAATTCACGGGATTTATTAATTTTCAATTGTAACTCTTCTCCCGAAGACATCGCGGTTGATGACATTTCTTGAATTGCTAATTTTGCTTTATTGGTTGAGTTATCCAAGCCCAAGATTAATGACTTTAACTGGCTTTCATTAGCTTTAAGATCATTAAATTGGCGCGAAAGACGAACTGCAAAAATCATTGTAATTGCTAAGGTTAGAAGAACTATAATATCAAGGATAATACCCATTTATTCATCATCTCCCTTTGGTTCAATATATTCTTCTATATTAACCGCAATCTTACCTCTTTTTTGTCCTGTTTTGGCAGTAAACATTGGATGTTTACCAACTCGCAGTTCAACTGAATCTTCAACCCTAGAATTCAACATTATTCTAGTACCAGGCTTCATATTCAATAAAACATCCAAAGGCACAGTACTTTCGCCCAAGATCGCTTGCAATTGAATATCTGTTGCATATAATTCCTTGGTTAAGTGAGTTTCCCAAATTGAATCACGACCAAATTTTTCACCCATAAACATCTGTAACAATAATTCACGTACAGGTTCCAAAGTTGAATATGGAATCATGATTTCCACTCGACCACTACGGTCACCCATATCAATACGCAATCTTACCAATACACCAGCATTACTTCCCTGAGTAATTGTGGCGAATCTTGGATTGGTCTCAATTCTATCAAGCCTAAAATTAACTGGAGATAATGGATCAAAAGCAGATGATAAATCATCTAAGATTATATGAATCATACGTTCAATTAATTTCATCTCAATCGTAGTATATGGACGTCCTTCAATACGCAATGAAGAACTACCACGTCTACCGCCAAGTAGAACATCCACTATTGAATATATTAATGAACTGTCAATAACCATGAGACCATGATCATCCCATTCTTCCGCGTTAAATATCCCAAGCATTGCAGGTAAAGGTATAGAGTTTAAATAATCACCAAAACGCACACTTGAAATATGATCCAAGTTAATCTCAACATTATCTGATGTTAAATTACGAATACTTGTCGATAGCAATCTTACCAATCGATCAAATACAATATCTAACATTGGTAGGCGTTCGTAATTTACTAAGGCAGAGTTAACCAACTCCATAATACCGCTTTGCTCAGTATCATCATTCTCATCAAAGCCAAGCAGGCTATCAATTTCATTCTGATCTAGAATACGACCATCATTTTCATCTGGAAACGCTTGTAGATCTTCTTCATCGGAAGGTTCTGCTCCATCGGAGCCACTGGCATCGGCATCGCCGTCATCACCAGCCATATTCTCCCATTCTGCCATCATAGCAGCTTCTTCTTCTGACATTTCCTCTGATTCTGGGTCATTACTCATTGAATTAAGACCTCCTGGAATAATACGTCCTTCACATCAATATCTGGTGCAGCTGCCGTTACTCTTGCCAATAATTCTTCTCTTAACCTATAAATTCCAGATGAACCACGTAGATCATCTGTCCTTAACTCTCTTAAATATGTCTGAAATTGATCCACTACCCTTGGCAATATATTCGACATTTTAACTTTATCTTTTTCGTTCTTTAATTCTAACTTAATAGAAATTTTTAAAAATCTTGGCTGTTGCCCTGGGCTGTTTAAATTTACGATTAGGCTTGGTATTTCCAAAAACTCGCCTGGCTTACTTTCATCAATTACTATTAATCCAGCTTCCATACATTTACTGAAATCTTCATCACCTTCTTTTACTGTTCCACATTCCATCTCTTTGCCAGTTAGGCTATCCAATGCGCCAGTAAAATATGCAGCAGCTCCGCCACCACCAATTATTAACAGGGGTAGAACCACAAACATTATTATTTTCTTCATATTAAGGCCGCCTTCTTCGGCTTCTTGACCGTCTTCTAGCGCTTCATCATTTGAATTTTCTGTTTCTTCTGCCATTTTATCCCTATTATATAATTGTGCTTATACTTATTATATATAAAACTCCCTGCATATATCGTGCCATTTATTTTAAGCTGTGTCAGGTAGTTTTTTATAAATTCGCTTAATAATTTAATAATTATGACCGTTTCTTGCCGAAATGACAAATTATTCTCTATTTCATTCATTATTAGCGAGTTATTTAGTAAAAGAAGCTATTAGGCATAAATTACTAGGCAAGTTCTTCCCAGATACAAGATAAACTATATGTTTAATACTATTCCAACCTATATAAAATATTGATATATAACGCTTTTTTAATTGGCACGCAATCTGCAACGTTAAAACCCAACTAAGGCACGAAATAAAAGATGCCGTTAAAAAAATGGGGAATAAAGGGAATTTAAATAATGGAAAGCGTCTCGCATATTATATTATCAAGTCAAACTGCTCTACAAAAGAAAATGAGCATGACTGCAAATAATATTGCCAATATGACATCTGTTGGATTTAAAGCACAAGATATCTTATTAAAAGAAGAAGTATTAAACCCGGGCGTTGAAACACAATATTCAATGGTTTCAGAACAAGGTAGCTTCAGAAGAATGGAACAAGGATCATTTACAAGCACAGGCAATCCGTTAGATGTCGCAATCCAAGGTGATGGCTTCTTTGCAATCAACACTCCAAATGGAGTTAAATATACCCGAGCAGGTAACTTTGCATTAAACGGTGATAGAGAATTAGTAACCCAAGCAGGTTACCCAGTATCAGTAGGCGGTGGAACAGTAGCAATCCCAGATGGCGATACAAGCATAACATTTACAAAAAATGGTAGTTTAGTATCAGAAAGCGGCGAGCTTGGTAGATTAGATTTATTCCAATTCGATAATGAACAGAATATTGTCGAAGAAGGGGATGGTTTTTATGAAGCTAACGGGGAATTACCAATCGCATCAGAGAATACAGAGATTGTACAAGGAATGTTAGAAGCATCAAATGTACAGCCAATAGTTGAGATGAATAGAATGATCGAGATCTTAAGAACTTATCAGTCAATTCAGAACATAAGCAAAAACCAACATGATGTACAAAGAAACATGATTTCAAAATTAACAGCGAAATCATAGAGCAAATTTAAAACAGGAGTAAATAAAATGTCACTAACACTTGATATCGGCGCAACAGGAATGCTAGCCCAGCAATTAAATGTAGATGTTATTTCAAATAATATTGCCAATTTAACCACAACAGGTTTTAAAAGACAAAGAGCAGAATTCCAAGATTTAATGTATCAAACAAAAATTAGACCAGGTTCAGTATCAGGTGACGGACAAAGTACAGTTCCAGCCGGTATCCAACAAGGTTTAGGTGTGAAAGCAGGTTCAGTATATAGAATTAATGAACAAGGTGCCTTACAAATAACCGAAAATCAATTAGATGTTGCAATCAGAGGTGAAGGGTATTTTCAAGTAGATCTACCAACTGGTGAAACTGGTTATACAAGAGATGGTTCATTACAAATGAATGAAAATGGCGAATTGGTAACTTCAGAAGGTTATTTATTAGAACCAGCAATTACAATTCCAGCCGATACAACTTTTATCTCAATTAGTAAAAGTGGTGTAGTTGAAGCTAAAATCGCAGGCCAAACAGCCTTACAGAATGTTGGGCAGATCCAAACAGCAACTTTTGCAAATGTCGCAGGTCTTGATGCATTGGGAGATAACTTATTCTTAGAAACGGCTGCATCAGGTTCTCCAGTTACTGGTAACCCAAATACAGCAGGTTTCGGTGATTTAGAACAAGGTGCATTAGAATCCTCTAATGTTAATATTGTGCAAGAAATCACAAGCCTTATTCAAGCACAAAGGGCCTATGAGATGAATTCAAAAGTTATCCAAACTGGTGATGAAATGATGAATACAGTCGGACAGCTTAGATAATAGCCAAGATAAACTTTAAGGGATTAAAACAATGATTAAGCAAACAATAACAGCATTAGGAATGGTAATTGCATTATCAACAAATGCATTTGCTGAGGTAACACCAAAATTTGAAAGTGTTATCCATAGCAAGAATGTTACTTTATCTGATGTGTTTGATGGAATTACTCATAATAAATCATATGTTTTAGCCCCTGCTCCGAAATCTGGTGAAAGCCTTGTTTTAAATACGAATGATTTAATGCGTATATCACGTGCATTTAAATTAAACTGGTATCCAAGCAATCAAATGGATCAAGTAGTAATTAAAACAAGTGAGAATTTAATCAGCAGACAAGATATTGAAAGCTTAGTTAAAGCTGAGATAAAGAAACTTGATAAAATGAGTGATAAAAGCTTTGCTTTAAAACTTAAGGACAGGAATATAGAAATATTCGTACAAGGGGAAGAATCCCCTAACCTTAATGTCAAAGATTTAACCATTGATTTTGGCAAGAGCACATTTAGAGCAAAAGTTACCGCATCGACTTCCGATAATAATATAGAAAAAATTGTATCAGGTAATATTAAATATCTAATATCAGTACCAGTTCTAAGTCGTAGAATTGATAAAGGTGATATTATTGATGAATATGATTTAACTTTTTTAGAATTATCAAGTCATCAAATTGGATCCAATGTAATTACCAATAAGTCAAATTTAATTGGTATGTCACCAAGGAATTCAATTGACCCAATGCAGCAAGTAAAACGTACAGACGTACATCCACCAATTATTGTTCAAAAAGGTGATATTATTACGATGATTTTATCCAAAGGTGGGATGAGTTTAACAGCCCAAGGTAAGGCTTTAAACAAAGGAGCATATGGTGATTTAATAAAAGTAAAAAATACTAGCTCAAGCATTATCATTGACGGCATTATAACTGCACCAAAGAAAGTGTCTGTAGATGTCTTAAATGGATTATTATAAAAATAAATATAAAAATAAAATATACTATTAGGTGGGAATAAAAAATGACAAAATTACAAAATATATTACAGATCGGATTAAAATTATCTTTTATTGCAGGCGTTACAATTACTATGAGCGCATGCGGTGCATCTGATCGGATTGCTGATATCGGTAAAGCTCCTAAATTAACTCAGATTCAAAACCCAAAACAAGATCCAAGATATAAGCCAGTAAGTTTACCAATGCCAGATAAGAAGGTTGAAAAAATGGAGAAGAATTCTCTATGGTCGGCATCTAGACAGACTTTCTTTAAAGACCAAAGAGCCAAAGAAATTGGCGATATATTAACTGTTAAAATTGATATCGCTGACAAAGCAGATATTGAGAATGAAACAGAACGTACCAGAGATAATTCAGAGAATGCTGGATTAACAAATCTACTTGGAATTGAGAGCCAGTTATCCAAAGTATTACCAGAAGCAGTAACCCCATCAGCATTAGCCAATGGAACATCTGCATCAAATAGTAAAGGTACTGGCACGATAAAAAGAGATGAGACAATCGAACTTGATATTGCCGCGATGATTACAGAAGTATTACCAAACGGCAATTTCGTTATCAAAGGACACCAAGAAGTGCGTGTTAATTTCGAAGTAAGGGAACTTGGCATCATGGGAGTTATCAGACCAGAAGATATTTCTATGAATAATACCATCAGCTCTGATAAAATTGCAGAAGCAAGAGTATCATATGGTGGACGTGGTCATCTAACCGATGTACAACAGCCAAGATATGGTCAACAATTCTATGACATAGTCTTCCCATTTTAAATATTATTTTACGGTTTTAAACTGGAGAACTAGTTTAAAACCACCCACCCCAACTTCATGTGCCGTATTTTTATAATGCGGCACTTTTTTTGATTTATATATAGGGTTACTTAGATAGAGAATATTCTTTTAATTGCCAAATATTCACCGATCATCACAGGCTCAACTTCTAAATCAATGGCCATCTTCATTACATCTAAAATATTCTGATGAATTTTTTTAATAGTATATTCTTTGGCTTCAATTACCTTGGCTCTCGATTTGATATTCTCTGCAATTGTTACATCGGAAGTAAGCTCAATATAAGCCGCGATTATCCCACCTGGATTAGCCAAGAAATCTGGAATTAACCATTGTCTATTTTTAAATAATATCCCTTTGGCAATTCTAGTTGATGGTCCATTTGCGCCTTCGACAATATATTTCGCTTGTATAGATCCAACATTATCTTCGGTAATTACATTATGAACTGCACATGGAAATAAGATATCTATTTCTTCATATAATACCTGATCCTTATCTGATCTTTTAACGCCTTCAATCTCTAATAATTGGGCAATAGTTTTTGAATCTTGGATCACGATTGCATCGATTAAATCTTGGCTAGCACCATTTTTAATATACCAGCTACCGTCATATTTCGGATCAGAAATTGCTTTTAAAACTCCGCCATATTCGGAATAATATCTAATGACCGCAGCCCCCATTGCACCCAAACCCTGCACAGCAAAGCTACTATTCTTTTGATCTATATTTAAGCTTTCTAATAATGCATAAGCTGATCTTGCAACACCTAATCCTGCGATGCCTTCAACGTCATAATCTGTACCACCCATATCAATTGGCTTACCAGTAAATGAATTCAAAGATCCCAATTCATCACATGCCCAAATTGGGTGTTCAGGCCTTGCACCGATATCAAAGCCAAAGCCACCAAATATTCCACCATTTTCAAATAGATAAGGCTTAGATAATTCAACAAATCTTCTATATTTCTTCTCAAAACCCTTTGAATCTGGATTAGCCTTTAAACCAGATTTTGCGCCACCTAATTTTAAACCAGCTGCTGCATTTTTTAAGGCCATGGTATGCGCCAACATTTTCAC
>CALDHH010000091.1 GCA_937941575.1 uncultured Alphaproteobacteria bacterium
ATGTCCAACCGCAGATTGTTCATTTTCTGGTGCAACAACGAATACTTCTTTCACCAATGGTCTTACGATATCTTCCAATATCTTAATTCCTTGTGAATGGACGCTATCATCATTTGATATTAATACTGTTGATTCAGATAATTTCTTTGGAAAATATAACATATCTCTACCTTAATTTTTTATGGTTTGGATAGTTAATATATATTTTTTTAAGCCTGAAAGCTACTTCTTTTCCGCCATTCCAGTCAAAAACATCAATATATTACGGTTTCAATAAAATCACCTCATTTTGAATATTCAAAATGAGGTGATTTATACAATCTACTAATGTATCTAAATTATGTTTTTAAACTATCTTTTTACTAGATGGCTTCTTTGTTGCAGCAAGCATTTTATCATCTGCTGAAGGTGTAACAATAAAGTTACTTCCCAAATCATCATCAAATTTACGGTTTTCTTGTGAAAGCATCCCCTCTGCTCTAGTACCCGTAATTATTCCATGAAGATAGTTATTTCCTGACTCTTTGGCATCGCCAGCAATTCTATTTATTGCCCCTTCACTATAATCAAAATTATTTAGAGCATTAGTCAGGGTGTAATCTGCTAAATCTCTTGCATGATTATATAATAGCTCTGAAATATCTACTGGTTGAACATTACCATTATTTAAAACAGCATTAAATATATCATGATCACCTGAGTTTAAGAGATGGTGTATAGCATCCGATGAAACGTAAAATTTATCAAAAACTTGATTTAATGCATCTGGAGATAATTCATATCCGTATTTAAAAATACTGTTTGAGACATCAATGTCTTTACTACCATGGGCAAGATTAGCAATCACTTCAAATATATCACTACTACCATTTTCTTCATTGGCTATAATCAAAGATTCTAAATCTGTTGTTGAATATTCGCTATTCTCTAAATTACCTTTAAGAACATCAAAGCCCTCGCTAGTTTGAATAACCTCTTGAAAATCAATTTCTTTTGTACTATTACCATCTGCCATTGCAGCACCAGTTCCCAATAAAAGGCTTGAGGCTAATAATACTTTTCTTGCTGTTTTCTTAATATTCATTTTCTTCTCCATTTTGGTTATTTTTTTTATAAATCTATTGTAACAAGACCTATCCAATATGTCAAAGACAAATTAAATTTATAGTTGTACTCCGATATCTTAAATATTTAGATATAAACCTAAGAGTTATTTCTTTTCTGCCATTTTAACCAGAATTATTGATATTTCATACAATAGCAATACTGGGATGGCCAGTGCGACCTGACTTATGATATCAGGTGGAGTTAAGATTGCAGCTACTATAAATGCGATAATCACTGCATATCTACGTTTATTTTTTAACCCTTGAGAATCAACCATCCCTACTCTGCCCATTAAAGTTAGCAATACAGGTAGCTGAAAACATATTCCAAATGCTAGTATAAGTTTAATTACTAAAGATAGATATTCACTGACTTTGGTTTCAAGCTCAATCGCCAGACCATCTTGCATTGCCAAGCTTTCAAATCCAACAAAAAACTTCCAAGCCATTGGGAAGACAAAGAAATAGACGAAGCTAGCCCCAGTTAAAAACAATATTGGGGTGGCGATTACAAATGGCATAAATGCTTTTTTTTCATTTTTATATAGACCAGGTGCCACAAACATCCAGACTTGGGTTAAGACAACGGGTGAGGCAATGAAGAAACCTGCAAAAAATGATAGCTTAATATAGGTAAAGAATGCCTCGGTTAAATCAGTATAAATTAATCGGCGCCCTTCTCCATCAAGCACATCGGCTAATGGTTGTACTAAAAAAGCATAAATTTCTTTGGCGAATGAATAACAAAGGATCGAGGCGAGCAAAATTGTTACCACCGAATACATCAAGCGTTTACGCAGTTCTAATAGATGTGAGATTATAGACATTGAAGAATCTTCTATTTCCAATTCTTCTGCTATTTCACTTTTTTTTGCTAGTTTCTTTTTCGACATTTTCTTTTATTTGTTCTTCAAATTTTGAGTTTGCTTGTTTGGTGATTTCTTCCATTTCAGATTCCATCACAACATCGTCTAATGCATCATTAAATGAATTTGACATCTTTTTTAATTTTCGAATAAATTTACCTAGATTACGCAAAGCATTCGGCAATTCATCTGGTCCAATTATAATAATACCAATTACAAATATAATAATAAATTCGGACCAGCCAATACCAAACATGATTATTCTTCTTTGCTTTTCTTATCTTCTAATTCTTTATCTTCTTCGTTAAGACCTTGTTTGAAATTCTTCATGCCTTTACCAACATCGCCCATAACTTTTGGCAATTTACCTGCACCAAATATTACCAAGACAACAACCAAGATTAAAACAATCTGCCAAATACCAATACCCATTATGAATTACCTTTATTAAAATTAATATGAAGCCTATTATATAGACATTATTGAATAAATAAAAATCTTATTTAATTTATTCAATCTTAATATGGATTTCATCCCTATTTAGAGGCTCAAAATATGCTTTAAGCTCTTATTCTTTTTATTATTCATCATCACCAAACATATCTGCTGTCTCTGGTATTGTATCAATTGCTGGTCTGGTATCCAATAATCCAGATGCCTGTAGCTCTGCCACCCCTGGTAAATCATCCAAGTTTTCTAAGCCAAAATAATCAAGGAAATGATTGCTGGTTATCCAGGTAACTGGGCGACCTGGAACTTGCCTGCGTCGTCCCATTTTTATCCATTCAGATTCCATTAAAATATCCAAAGTTCCCCGCCCTGTGGCAACTCCTCTTATATTCTCTATCTCTGCTCTGGTAACTGGTTGGTGATAGGCGATTATTGATAATGTTTCAATTGCGGCATTTGATAATTTCTTTTCAATTTCTTTTTCAACATGCAAAGCATAGGCGAGATCTGGAGCAGTCCTAAAAGCCCATCTATCATCAATTTTATTAAGATTTACACCTTTATCTCTATATTGTAATTGTAGCATTTTTAATAATGCTGGCAGATAATCATGTTTATCATCGGGCACCCTAGCCTTCAGGTCATCGATCGATAAGGGAGTATTGGACGCAAATAACAATGCCTCCAATAACCGCAATTCTTCCCTGTAATTATCCGCTTCCATATATCTCTCTTAACCTAAATTCTCAATATTTAAGCCAAGATACAGCATATGGAATAATTATTCATCTGTTTTTTTAACAATGTTTTCTTCTAATTTTCCTTAGCTCAAATAAAAAAAGCCACACATATTAACATGCACGGCTTTTTAAATATTCTTGTTGGTGGAAGTTAGATACCAGTACCAGAGCCATTATTACAGTTCAATACAGCGAATGGGTTTTTGTTATTTTTGTTATTTAATAATTGGTTATCATTACCTAATCTACAATCATTTCTTTTATCTGCTTCTAAGATATCTTGGGCAGATGATTCAAAGCCGATTGATCTAGCGGATTCAACAGCATAGCTTACGTCATCTCTGGTATATTCGCTTTTATTTATTGCCAGAATGATGGTATCAAAATCTAAGTTGTCTGATGCAAGTCTCATAACAGGATTATAACCTAATCTTTCAATCGAAGCTGTGCTATCCGATAGGATTGTTGGTTGATAAACATCCATTATATTTGTGGCACTTGTTGGGTCTCTATGTTCATATGTTTTTGCAACGGCATAAGCCACGTCATCGAATGTATAAGGCATGTTTTCCATCACAGCAATAACTGCATTAACATCTCTGTTATCTGCTGCAAGTTTTAT
Source organism: uncultured Alphaproteobacteria bacterium (assembly GCA_937941575.1). GTDB lineage: Bacteria > Pseudomonadota > Alphaproteobacteria > Micavibrionales > CSBR16-224 > CALDHH01. The sequence goes on from CALDHH010000091.1 coordinate 3,785, forward strand.
AATCGGGTTTTCGTTAAAGAAAGCTACATCCGCTTGTCCAGAAGATATATCACTCTCTTTATATTGCTCAACCACATCAAGAACTGAATGATAATTTTTGTGGTAATAAGCATTTTTAACAACTTCTACAACATCACTAAATGTATAATCCATTTTTTCCATTGCAGATAATACAGTATTAAAATCACCAAAATTTGATGCATTAATTAAGATACGGTTTGTTCCAACTGATTTAATATGGCTAGCACTTTCAGATATCGGATTGTTTTGATACAAATCGATTATATCAGATGCAACTGATCCTGCTTTTGATATATATGCGTCATCTATTGCAAAATTAACATCTGGATAAGTATAAGGCATTTTTTCCATTGCCAATAATAAAGTGTAATAATCATTATTGCTTGATGCTGCAATAATGATTGGGTTATTTCCTAAATCAGATACATATTTGCTGCCATCTGATTGGGCAGTTTTCTCATATAGACTTACAAAATCATAAGCAAGTCCTTGGTTGTTATTTTGGTAAGATTTCTCTATGGCATATACAATCGACTCAAAACTATAATCATTATTATTCCTAACAACTTCTAAAGCTGCGCGTAAATCACCCGCATCAACATTTTCAATAATTGCATTACTTGTACTTAGATTCGGGTCAATATCTATTACCGGTGTTATTGGATCTACTACAACTGTTACTGGGTCTACAGGATCCTGTACTGCAATATTTTCATCATTTGGGCCACATCCTGTTATTAATACAGCAGTTGAAGTAAATAGCATTAAAGCCAAGGCTTGTTTTTTTAAATTACTAGTTTTTTTCATATTAGACTCTCCATTTATTAATTATGTATAAAGTATTTTAAGGATAATACATAATTAATAAATAGCTGTCAAGTAATTAAGTCAAATAAACTCAAGGATAAAATCTTAGAATAAACAAGACCAAGTTACCTTAATATTTTACTCTTCCTTAACTGCCTTAATATATACATCGCCAAATAATTCTTCTTGTTTGATATGGATATTTCCTTGTTTGGCCATCTCCAAGGTTGCGCTAAGCATTGATGCTAAAGCTGATCTAGCAACTAAACTAGTCTCGAAACCTGTTGGTAATAAAGTAAATAAGCTCTGCCAACTTGGTATTCGTCCCAACATATGGACTAATCTTTCCAAAGCTTCTTCCATTGACATTAATTTGAATGGTTCAACCCGATATACATTATTGTCGTTTCTTCTTTGGATATTACCGTATGATTTTAATAGCTCGAATAGAGTAACATCATGTTTTGCCTTGGATAGAGTGTATAAACCCTCTGGATTACCTCTTTTAAAGAAGTCTTGTCCTAATTTTTCTTGCTCTACTAATTTAACCCCAAGGCTTCTTATCGCCTCTAATCTTCTTAACTGAAAGGCTAGAGCTTCTGCCATAGCCTCACCACTTGGTTCATCTTCTTCTACTTGCTCTGGAATTAACAATCTGGATTTTAGATATGCAAGCCAAGCTGCCATCACCAAATAATCTGCTGCAAGCTCTAATCTTACTTCACGAGCTTTTTCAATGAAGTCTAAATATTGATTTGCCAATTCTAAAATAGATATTTTTGTCAGATCAACTTTCTGATCTCTGGCTAGATTCATCAATAAATCAATTGGCCCATCAAAACCATCGATATCAAGAAGTAATTTTTCCGTCACATCTTCTTCGGGCTTTTTATCTTCTTCGAATATATTGCTAATATTATCCATTATAATCTTATCATTTAAGAATATCTGTTTAAGATATCGTTTAATCTACGTTCAATCTCATCAACATCATAAATCGACATCATCTCTAGGTTACGAGCTTCTTCTGCTTTTATAAGCCTTTGCATGGCTTCATTACTAATCATTGGACAGTTAAGCAAAGCTTCTTCCATCTCCCAAAAATCACCATTACAATGCAAGGTCAAATCCATGCCCGCATCAATTGTCTGTTTAACTTTTTCTTCTATACTACCCGATAATGCATTCATTGAGATATCATCAGCAATCAGCAAACCATCAAATGTGATCTCATCTCTTATGATGTCATGAATTACTTTTGAAGACATCGTAGCAGTATTTTCGTCATCAATAGAACTATAGATAACATGAGCAGCCATTGCCCAGGCTTTATCATACCAGCCCATTTCACAAAGATCTTTAAATACTAAGAAATCAGTTTTTGTTAATGTTGAAATTGTTTCATCAACTACTGGCAGATCTTTATGGCTATCGACATTACATCTTCCATGCCCCGGAATATGCTTAAATACTGGCGTTACACCACTATCCATTAACCCTTGTGCAACTGCGTTACCTAGTTCAACCACTTGTTCTACGCTATTCCCGTATGTTCTGCTATCTGATAAGAACCCGTGGCAATCTTCAGATGGTAAATCAACCACCGGAGCGCAATTAACTGTAATACCCATCTCAGTTAATTCAATACCCATTAAGAAAGCATTTAATCTTGCTGCTTCTAATCCTGCATCTTTATTTTTTTTATAAATTTCTCCGAATAGTTTTGCAGGTGGAAACTCATCCCATACAGGCGATTTTAGCCTTGAAACATCTCCGCCTTCTTGATCAATCAATATTGGACAATCGGGTTTAATTATGGCCGTTCTTAAATCAACAATCAGTTTTTTGAGCTGTTCAACTGATTTACAATTCCTTTGGAACAATATAAATCCAGCTGGCTTTAAATCACGGAAAAGCTCAAACTCTTCCTGTTTAAGCTCCGTGCCTTCAATCCCTATTATTATTGCTCTTGTATCTAATTTCATCTAATCTTTCCTAAAATTATAATCTTGTAACCAAACAGCTATTTTTTTGTCTTGAATTTAGTTTACTGCATATTCTTTTTGCAGATGATCTATTTAATTTTGTAATTTTTACTCGGTAATATATACCTTTATCACCCAAATCTGCTCTTTGAATAAATGGCTTAATATTTTTAAGCAAAGATGAATTAGATCCTTTAATAATATTCCAAGCATTTAATGCAAGCCTTTCTTCCTTAAAAGATCCAAGTTGTATAATTGATTTACCATTTTGGGATATTTTTATGTCTTCTGCTTTTATTGCTTTTTGGACTTCAACCACTTTTACAGGTTCAATAGTCTTTTTAATTAATTCTATTTCCTCTATA
>CALDHH010000092.1 GCA_937941575.1 uncultured Alphaproteobacteria bacterium
CATTATTACAAGATAATGGCATTAGCTCGAATAGTGATGCAGCTTAATAAATATAAACGGATAATGATCATTGGCTCTTGCGGAGCTGGTAAATCATATCTATCAACTAAATTAGCGAGAAATATAAACTATCCATTAATTCATTTGGATAAAGAATTTTGGCAACCAGATTGGGTTGAGCCTGATAAACCAGAATGGCTTAAAAAAGTTCAAGAAATCGTAGCTGAAGATAAATGGATTATTGATGGTAATTATGGCGGAAGCCTTGGTATTAGAATGCAAAGAGCGGATTTAATTGTGATATTAGATCGGTCAAAATATATTTGTTTATTTAGGATAATTAAAAGAGTAATTAAGTCATATGGTAGAACCAGAGTTGATATGGGGGAAGGCTGTCGTGAGAGATTTGATTTGGATTTTATGAAATATGTCTGGAATTTCCCTGAAGAAAAAAGGGTTAGAATTGATAATGAATTAGATAAGCTTGAGACTAAGCCAGATATAATCTATTTAAAATCCAATAAACAAGTTAATGATTTTCTTAAGCAATCAGTTTAGTTATTGCAAAACCACCCAATAGCAACCAAGTGAATAATAAACCTGCCAAATAGAACGGCTTAACCCCAACATTTTTAAACTTAGATATACTAGTCTCCATCCCCAAGGCTGTCATAGCCATGGTTAGGGCAAAATTATCAATCATATTAATAGATTGAATTACATTCTCCCCTAATAAATTAAGAGAGTTAAAGCCAGTCATTACAATAAATAATACTGCAAACCATGGAATTACTATTTTTGCTTTTTCTGAGCTATCCGAGGTAATTGATTTGCTAAGCCAGATCCCAATTATCAATAAGAAAGGGGCTAAAAACATAACCCTTATCATTTTAACAATAACTGAATTAGATCCAGCATCAGGGGATATGGCATTACCCGCTGCAACTACATGTGCTACTTCATGGATTGAACCACCAATATATAACCCCATCTCTTGATCAGTCATCGGGATAAAGCCAAGTCTATATAGAAATGGATATAGAAACATCGCTATCGTTCCAAATAAAACTACAGTTGCCACAGCAATTGCTGTTTTATGGGCAGGTGATTTTAAAATTGATTCTGTTGCTAATACTGCAGCCGCCCCACATATGCTTGCACCAGAGCTGATTAATATGCTGGTATCTCGGTCTAGTTTAAATAGTTTAACTCCAGCTAGATAACCTAATATAAAAGTTAAGCTAACCATTAAAAAACTGATCAATATTCCACTTAAACCAACTTCTAATATATTTTGAAAACTTATCCTAAACCCATAGAATACTATGGCAGTTCTTAAGACCCATTTTGTACAGAAATGTAACCCAGATACCCAAGTGTCGGGCATTTTTGACCTAAAACTATTCGCATAGATAATCCCAATAACCATACCAATGACTAAAGGGCTTAATTGGAATTCTTTTATAATTGGTATCATTGATATTAAGACAGAGATTATTGCAAAAAATGATACGAATAATATGCCTTTTATTTTACCTGTCATGGGGGCGTCCTTTAAATTTAATAAATTATGATGTGTTGACATCATGCTTGGTTAAATTTAATAATGGTTATACTTTTTTATACTGAATAAATAAACTAAAAAACAGCTATGATTAAGCTATCAATAAACTTTTAAATAAAATTTAACAAGAGAGATTTTAATGACAAAAAGCTTTGCAGAATGTAATACATTGGCTGAATTCGAAGAATTATTTCCAGCAAGAGAAAACCTGTCAGAAGGTGCAGAAGTAACAAGAATTGGCCCAAGCCCAACAGGAATGCCACATATTGGAACAGGTATGCAGGCGGTTTTAGATAAAGCATTGGCAGATAAAAATGATGGTATATTCATCTTGCGTATCGAAGATACGGACCAATCCAGAACTGTTGATGGCGCAATTGATGCAATAAAATCAGGTTTGCGTTGGTTGAATGCATATCCAAATGAAGGTTTGGATCAAGATGGTAATTACGGTCCATATTTACAAAGCGAAAGATTGCATATATATCAAGTTGCGGCAAAGCATTTGGTTGATGAAGGTCATGCTTACCCATGTTTTTGTAGCACAGAGAGATTAAATGATGTAAGAGCTGCACAAATGGCGAGCAATAAAATGCCAAGATATGATGGTCATTGTAAATCATTATCAAAAGCAGAAGTTAATGAGCGAATTGACCAAGGCGCAGATTACGTAATTAGAATGAAAACTCCAGAGAATGAAGATATTCGCTTGAATGATGAAGTTCGTGGCTGGGTTAGTTTTAATTCAGATGTTCTTGATGATAATGTTATTTTAAAAACAGATGGTTTCCCAACTTATCATTTGGCATCAGTGGTTGATGATCACTTTATGCGTATAACAACGGTTGTACGTGGGGAAGAATGGATTTCTTCTTGGCCAAAACATGAGTTATTATACCGTGCATTCGGTTGGACACCGCCAAAATTCTTGCATACTGTTTTACTGCGAGATCATAAAAAGCGTAAATTATCAAAACGTAGTGGTGATGTATCATTAACCTGGTTTAGGAAACAAGGTATTTTGCCAGAAGGTTTCAGAAACTTCTTAACCCGTGTTATGTGGGCTCATCCAGAAGAAGGTAGAGACATCTATTCAATGGAAGAATTTACTAAGTTATTAGAAGTAACTAGATTACCAACAACTGGTCCAGTAGTTGACTTCCAATTAATGCAATTCATCAATGGTCAATATATCTCTGCTTTGTCAGCGGAAGAACGTGCAAATAAATTCCTTGAATATTTGGAATATCTAATTGAAAATGATCTATCTGCTGCTAATAACATCCTACCAGATGCTGAATTTATTGAGACTGATGCTTATGAATTAAAGAATTTATATGCAATTGCTAAAGCTGATTTTGATTATACGGTTAAAATCATGGCAATTGAGCCTGAACGTCATCAAAGACTTGCTGATATTATCTTTAATTGTGATTATTTCTATGATCATTTCTATAAAGCTCCATCATTAGAAGATTTAAATAAAAATCTAGATGATTTGGATCTGCGTACGAAATTGGTAAATTGCTTTATCGAAAAACACGATGATACAATGAGCGAAGATGAAATCGAAGCTTTAACAAAAGAAGTAATGGCTGAATTAGGTTTAAAACCAAAACAGATATTCATGACTATGCGTCTTGCATTAACTGGTATGACTAGAACTCCACCATTGCCAGAAATTATTCATGCAATGGGTAAAGACAGAGTTGCAAAAAGACTGCTTGCTATTCTGGATGAAAAACTACTAAAAACAGCTTAAGGCAAATAATGAGCGATTTTAAAAAAGATATATTAATCTTTGGTGGCGGAATAGCTGGTCTTTGGTTGTTAAATAGCTTGAAGAAGCAGGGCTATAATGTGGCTTTGATTGAGAAAAATACTTTGGGTGGGGCGCAAACATTGGCATCACAAGGCATGATACATGGCGGTCAGAAATATATTCTAACTGGTAATATATCCAATCATGCAGTTAATGTTGCAGAAATGCCAGCAGTCTGGGCAAGTTGTTTTCAGGGCAAAGGTGATATTGACTTATCAAAAGTGAAAACTTTGTCTGATGAACAGATCATGTGGTCATCAGGAAATATGGCATCAAACTTAACTGTCTTTATGGCGGCTAAGGCAGTTAATGGTAATACAATAAAGCTTGATAAGAATAATGTTCCAGATGTTTTAAAACTTGGTGATGGGTTTAAGGGCAAGGCTTATAAATTATCAGAATCTGTACTTGATGCCAAAAATTTAATTGAAAACCTAGCTAGTAATCAGGAGCAGGATATCTATAAAGGTGAGTTAACTGAATTAATCAAATCAGGTAATAATTCAGATAAAGCAATTATAAAAGATGGTAATGGTAACTTGCATGAGGTATCAGCCAATTTATTTATCTTCACATCAGGACAGGGCAATGAAGAATTTGCCAAGATGATTGGGCTGAATAAAACAGAGATAACCCAAAGAAGACCATTAAAGCAAATAATGATAAAGGATATGAATTACCCATTATACGGTCATTGTATAACTGCTAACCCAAAACCACGAGTAACAATTACTGCCCATCCAATAGAAAATAATAAATATATTTGGTATCTTGGCGGTAATATTGCCGAGAAATCAGTCAGTTTAGGCAATATAGATGCAATAAAATTTGCAAAATCAGAAATGATGGATATATTTCCTGAGATTAATTGGGATAATAAAGAATGGTCGGTATTGGAGATCAATAGAGCCGAGCCAAATCAAGATAATGGTAGATTGCCAGAAGGATCACATTTTGAAGCTTTTGAGAATAATATTATTGCTTGGCCATCTAAGCTAACTTTCACACCAAGTTTAGCGACTAAGATCAATAAATGGCTAGATGATAATGATTATAAACCATCTGGGGAGCAAACTAAGTTAGAGCTACCGCATGCAGAAATTGGCTTATATCCTTGGGAAGATGCTGAATGGATAAAAATATGATCTATCGTAATTTTGCAAATATAAAAGATGTCTCTGTTCTTGGTTTGGGAACTGTAAAATTTGGACGCAATCAAGGGGTTAAATACCCAAATGGTAATGGGTTTGAGTTACCTAGTGATCAACAAATAGAAGAAATTTTGGATTTAATCTTGGGTCAGGGTGTAAATCTTATCGATACTGCTCCTGCTTATGGAAGTTCAGAGATAAGGCTTGGGCAATTAATGCAGCAAAGACGGGATGACTTATTCATCGTTTCAAAAACTGGCGAAGAATTTGAAGATGGTAAATCAGAATATATTTTCACAAAAGAACATACCGAATTTAGCATCCATAGAAGCTTAAAAAGATTGAAAACCGATAGGCTAGATTCCGTTTTAGTTCATTGTAATAGACAAGATTTAGACATCATAAATAATACTGATGTCTTGGAAACTTTAAGCCGTTTAAAAGAAAAAGGCGATATTTTAAGCTATGGCATGTCAACAAATACTGTTGAAGCTGGATTAAAAGCTGTTGATTTGACTGATATTATTATGGTTGCATATAATCCGAGCTATACGGAGCAATTGCCAGTAATTGAATATGCTAATAAAAAAGGAAAATCTATCATAATCAAAAAAGCTTTTGATTCAGGTCATTTAACCGATAATTATAGCCAGATTATAGAATCTGTAGTAAATCTTAATGGAGTAACCAGTATAATCTTTGGCAGTATTAATCCAAAAAACATTTTGGCTAATATTGCAGCAATTGGAGGATAACATGGTTTGGACAATTGAAGCCAAAATTCTACCTTTGGCTGGCATGTTTGGACATATGTATTTAGAAGTATTTGGCAATGATGGTCAAAGAATATCTCAGATAAATGGGATCGCGGTCTGCCGTGAAACTGGTAAAACCAAAGCAATGGGTTCATCCAAAGATTTATTAAAAGCATATATGGGCGATAAGTTTACTTTGGCAAATACTGCCGATGCCAGCCGAGATAACCACCCACATAAAGGTGTGGTAATATTCGAAGGCACAGAGCAAGAGGTTAAGTCTATCTTGGAAATAATAAGAGATAGGGCAGTTCTTATTAATAAAACAGGTGTTCCTTATAATCTAACTAAATGCAATAGTAACTCGGTATTCTCGGCTTTAATTGAAGTAATTAAGGATAAAGGATATAAAATTAATCAAAAAGAATTAAAGAAATTGATTAGTTTCCCAACTATTGTTCCTGGCATTAATAACCCAAAATTAAAATGGGTTAATAAGGAAGCATTTAATAAGAGAATAAAATCTTATAGGGCTAGAAAATCTAGCGGAAAAAAATAATCTTAATTGATTTACCTATAGAATATATCTAATAAATAATCTATTTTAAAATATGTTTTTACACAAAGGATTATAAATGAAAACCCTAATCGACCTAGCACCAATAGTATTATTTTTTATCTTTTACAAGATGTATGATATTTATGTAGCAACTGGCGCTTTGATCGCTGCAGTAGGTGTCCAGAACATAGTTCACTATAAATTAGACGGTAAGTTCAATAAAAGCCACCTAATCTCATTTGCTCTATTATTTGTATTGGGTGGGGCGACATTATTATTACGTGATCCAGATTTTATAAAATGGAAAGTAAGTGTTGTTAACTGGCTATTTGGGGTAATATTATTGGGTAATTTCTTTATCGGCAAAGAATTGCTAATTAAAAAAATGATGAGCCAAGCTTTTAATGTGAAAGATGATAATATCTGGAAAAAAGTAAATATTGCTTGGATATTCTTCTTTGCTTTTGTTGGTGTGCTAAATTTATTTGTGGCATTTAATTATGATGAAGCGACTTGGGTTAATTTTAAATTATTTGGCTTAACTGGCTTAATGTTTGCCTTTATTATTATGCAAGCAATATTCCTTAATAAATATGTGGTTGTCGAAGAAAAAGAAGAAACTTAAAATCCACAACCATTGATCTGGATGCAGTATTCCGTCATTTTGTATATAGTGTAAAAAGATTTGGCGGCATACAAGAGCATAAACGTAAATAATTACAATATGCCTGTTTGTTCTATATACATGTTCAGAATATACCCCTGCTTATATGCCGAAAGCTAGTTAGAATAAGTTTAATAACTAATTCCATATTATTTATTGACATATAGAAGTAGTCATATTATCATATGAATGTTTTATAATAATAATTAACTTTTATAGAGAGTAATTCCATTATGGATTTAATAGCAGCAGTTAAAAACAACGATATAGATGCAGTTAAGAAACTAATTGATAATGGAGAGGATGTTCAAGCTAATGACAACTATGCTGTTAGATTAGCATCTGAGAATGGTCATTTAGAAGTAGTAAAGCTGTTAATTGATAATGGAGCTGATGTTCAGGCTGGGGACAACTATGCAGTTAGATGGGCATCTGAGAAGGGTCATTTAGAAGTAGTTAAGCTGTTAATTGAGGATGGAGCTGATGTTCAGGCTGATGGCAGCTATGCAGTTAGATGGGCATCCCGGAATGGTCATTTAGAAGTAGTAAAGCTGTTAGTTGATAATGGAGCTGATGTTCAGGCTAGGGACAACTATGCAGTTAGATGGGCATCTAAGAAGGGTCATTTAGAAGTAGTAAAATTATTAATTAAAGCTGGGGCTGTTGCTCCAGAAGGTTTAGGTGCTAATTGTATTGAGGTAATAGAAAAAGCTAAAAAAGAAATAGCAAAAGAAAAGAAAGAAGTTTTATTTCAAAAAGAATTCACTTTGCTAAGCAAGCAAAAATCAATAATAAAAACTGCTATGGCTAAGAGGCTAAAGATAAAAGGTCTTAAGATATAACTGTGATGCGAAGTTGAGCATTATGGTTTTTGGTTACGATATGACGGAAGCAAGTTAGAAATTATATAAATATTGAAGTTTTATACAGGTTTTTAACCTGTTTTTTTATGCCTAAAAACAAAGAGGATAAATGAGCTTAAGACATAGTTTGTCTCATCCTATTAGTTTGAGATTGTTTGGTGTTATAAAGCTTTATTTTTAACCACAAATTAGCCACAATTTTATATTATATTCTTTAGATTTGTAGAAGAACCTATCGGTTCTGATTATCTATTTGCTATCACGTTTTCGTAAATAAATTTGGGCATAGCATCATAGATGCCATGCCCAAATTTAAACTCAATGTGATTAACACTAAAAAAGAGCCTATAAAGGCTCTTTTTTAGTGTTAATGGTGAGCCCTGAGCGATTCGAACGCTCGACCTACTGATTAAAAGTCAGTTGCTCTACCAGCTGAGCTAAGGGCTCTCATTATGAGACGTTATTGAAATAACGCTGGTGAAAGTGACAATATAAATATTATACTCTCTAGTCAAGTTATATTATCAACTAAACCTAAATAAATTATTTATTTTTCAATTCTTTTTCAATGTTTTTTGTAACAAAGGAGCTAATGTCACCGCCCATGGTCGATATCTCTTTAACGAAGCGGGATGAGATAAATTGATATTTATCTTTTGCCATTAAGAATACGGTCTCAATTTTGGATAAATATGAATTCATTCCGACCATCTGGAATTCAAAATCAAAATCAGTTACAGTTCGCAAGCCACGAATAATCATTGATGCATTAACCTGTTCAGCAAAGTCGATTAACAGGTTATCAAATGCCATTACTTTAATTGGAGTGCCAAGAGCATCTGAGATCTCTTTAACCTCAATCTCCACCATTCTAACGCGTTCTTCAGTAGAGAATAGGGGAGATTTCTGTTCGTTCTTTGCCACGGCAATAATTAGCTCATCAGTTAGCTTAGCGGTGCGTTTAATAATATCCAAATGGCCCAGAGTAATTGGGTCAAAGGTACCTGGATAAACTGCAATAGTTTTCTTATTAACATTATCTGGCATTATAATTACTCTTCTGTTGGAGTAGTTAAAGCTTCATCTGATGTTGTTTCAGTTGCTTCTGCATCAATTATCTCAACATTATCGCCATCTAATACTTCATCATCATCGCCTTCTACTTCACGAATGAAAGCCACAGATACAACTGATTCTTTTTCTGCCACTTTGAATAATGTAACACCTTGAGTTTGGCGTCCAACGAATCGAATATTTGTAACAGGCATTCTGATTACTTGACCGCCATTTGTTACCATCATTACTTGATCGGTATCTTCTACTCTAAATGAGCTTACGATCTCTGATCCGTTTCTACCAGTAAGTTTGATGTTCCAAATACCTTGACCGCCACGATTGGCAGTCCTGTATTCATATGCTGATGTACGTTTACCAAAGCCTTTTTCTGTAACGGTGAACAAGAATTCTTCGTTTTCAGAGAAATGCTGGATTTCATCATTTGATAATTCAATTAGATCTGTATCAATATCAGTATCATCAATAGAATCTTCGCCTCTTAATTGTGATGCGATTTTAAGATAAGCTTTTCTTTGCTCCATAGTCATATCAATATGTTTTAGAACCGATATTGAAACAACTTCATCACCCTTCATTAATTTAATACCACGAACACCAGTTGATGCACGGCTTTTGAATACTCGAAGATCAGTTACAGGGAATCTAATTGCTTTACCCATTTTAGATGATAGAACGATATCATGTTCATCTGTACAAGTTTTAACAGCAATTAATTTCTCATCATCACCAAGTTTCATCGCAATTAAGCCATTGGCACGGATATTGGTAAAGGCAGAGAAATTATTACGACGAACTGTACCATGTGAGGTTGCAAATATTACATCCATATCATTCCATGTTGTTTCATCTTCTGGCATTGGCATTACGACAGAGATTGTTTCATCTTTTTCTAATGGAAGTAGGTTGATGAATGCTTTACCACGTGATTGTGGGCTACCTTCTGGAATTTTATAGGTTTTTAATTTATGCACGATACCTTTTGATGTGAATACCAATATTGGAGTATGAGTATTTGCCACAAATAATTCAGTTACAAAATCTTCATCTTTAGTATTCATACCAGTTCTACCTTTACCACCACGTCTTTGGGCTTTGTAAGTAGATAATGGCACACGTTTTACGTATCCTGTATGGCTGACTGTTACAACCATGTCCTCTTTTTGGATTAAATCTTCTATATCAGATTCAAACTCTGCATCCATTAATTGAGTTCTTCTTGGAACAGCAAACTTATCTTTTATTTCTTGTAATTCTTCACGTAAGATTTCAATCAAAGCTTCACGGCTTCGTAATATTCTTAAATATTCTTCGATTTGTTTAGTAATTACTTTTAAATCTTCAGCAATTTTATCACGCTCTAAGCCAGTTAATCTATGCAATCTAAGATCTAAAATACCTTTTGCTTGAGTTTCAGATAATTGATAATGATTATTCGGTAATAATGGGTATTCAGGATCGTCAATAAGCTCAATTAGCGGATACATATCAAATGTATCCCAAGTTTTTGACAATAGCTTTTCTTTAGCTGTCGCAGGATCAGGAGCATTACGGATAATTTTAATAATCTCATCAATATTTGCAACTGCCACAGATAAACCAGCCCATAAATGAGCTTTATCACGAGCCTTACCAAGTAAGTATATTGTACGTTTTGTAATAACTTCTTCACGGAATTCAATAAATGCTCTGATGATTTTATCAAGCAACATTGTTTGTGGGCGACCATGATTTAAGGCCAAAATGTTACAACCAAAGCTTGTTTGCAATGGTGTATATCGGTGTAATTGGTTTAAGACAACTTCTGGAATTGCATCTCTTTTGATCTCAACAACTACTCTTACGCCATCTCTATCTGATTCATCTCTTAGATCAGAGATACCTTCAACAGTCTTATCACGAACGATATCAGCAATTTTTTCCAATAATCTAGATTTATTTACTTGATACGGAATTTCATGAACAACAATTGCCATGCGACCTTTGCGAATTTCTTCTATTGAAGTCTTCGCACGCATAATAACAGAACCCTTACCAGTATTATAAGCAGATACAATACCGTTACGTCCAAGTATCTGAGCACCAGTTGGAAAATCAGGGCCTTTAATATGTTCCATCAATCCTTCGATTGTGATCTCTGGGTTTTCTAAATAAGCGAAACAACCATCAAGTACTTCACCTAAGTTATGAGGTGGGATATTTGTTGCCATACCCACAGCAATACCACCAGCACCATTTACCAATAGATTTGGAAAACGAGCAGGAAGAACAGTAGGCTCCATAACAGATTCGTCGTAGTTTGGAGTAAATGACACAGTTTCTTTATCAATATCATCCAACATAGTCTCAGAAACTTTTTGTAATCTAGCTTCCGTATAACGCATCGCAGCGGGTGGATCACCATCCATTGAACCAAAGTTACCTTGACCGTCCACTAACTGAACTGACATTGAGAAATCTTGGGCCATACGAACCATTGAATCATAAATTGCAGTATCACCATGTGGGTGATATTTACCCATTACATCACCGACGATACGAGCCGATTTTTTATAAGGTTTTGATGAATCATACCCACCTTCACGCATGGCAAATAAGATACGTCTATGCACAGGTTTTAAACCATCACGAACATCCGGTAATGCACGACTTACGATAACGCTCATTGCGTAATCTAAATATGATTTTTGCATTTCTGCTTCGATAGTAATCGGAGAAATATCGGAACTTAGTGATGATGTATCAGTAGCCACTTTTAAAACCTTTTCATTTTATTATTTAAATAGGCTTAATTTTTAGCATGTTTAAGTATTTGATACAATAAGTACGTATAAATTATAGAGTATATTTTTTATTTAATTACAGTTTTAGCTAAATTTTTTCAGCAATTAAGCTATCCATTAACAATGATGCCATTTTAAAGTCAAAAGGAGTGTCGATATCTACAGATCTTTCTTCAGGTATTACTTGGATATCGGTATCCTTTTGTAAAACCTTTTGTTCATTCATAAATGAATCTCTATTCCAGACATAAAACGAGCCATTTATTTCATATACTATTGGCACATCTTGACGGCGTATTGCATCAGATTTTTTGGATAATCCATATACTCCATCATCGCCTTTTTCAATTAAAACATAATAAGGTGATGCGGATGCTTCCTTAACACTTATTACGCTAGATATTTTATTTTTTTCTAGTTTTTCAATGGCTTGATTAATGTCAGTTATATCTCTAATTGGTGAGGTTGGTTGCAATAATACCATTGTGTCATATTTAGTGTTAAATTCTACTTCTGCGTAATCTAGTGCATGTTTTAATACTTGCATTGTGCCAGCGGTATCTGAGGCCAACTCATCCGGTCTTTTTAATATATCCGCACCGAATTCTTTTGCGACTTCTAATATCTCATCATCATCACTACTTACCAATACTTTATCAAACATACCAGATTGTAAGCCATGCTCTATACTATGGGCGATTAATGGTTTGCCACCAATGATCTTTACATTTTTTCTAGGTACGCCTTTTGATCCACCCCTAGCACATATAATACAGATTCTTTTCATAGGATTGTCCAAAATTAATTATTACCAGCAGCTCTATCTGCAACGCTTGATTTATTGAATTTACCCAAATTACCAACTAGCTGCTGTAAGAATGTGAATTCTTTACCTGCTGTGTCAGTTTTTGAATTATCAATTGCAATATCTTGAATATTACTAGGGTCAATATCTTCAATTGAGGTAACAGTCTCAAACTCATCAAATTTAATGGCTATTATGCGCTCTTCAATAGTTTTATTTTTAAATATACCCATAGTTTCGGTTTTCTTACCAATATAATACCATGTTTTATCATCAAATGTAGCGGTAACTGTTGGTGGGCCCCAGATATTTTTAACTTCATCAGCCGTTGTCAGTAATGGTTTTACTTGCTCAAACCTAATATCAGATATTAGGTTACCACGAGTTGCCACAGTTGGTGTACAAGCTGATAATAAAATAGCTGCAAAAGTTATAGTTAAAATTTTATTCATTTTTGTTACCTTGATTTTTCGAAATATTTGTATAGATATAGTTTGTATAACATAAATTAAAGGATAGGCAAATATGCTAAAACTATTATCAAAAGAAAATAGACAAGTGAATAAGTTATCAGAAGAAATTTACACAAAAATTGTAAATTCGGCTCGGAATCAAATATTCTACACTGAATATAAAGTCCCAGATACAAATGACGGTAGATTTGACATGATCACTCTATATATGTTCTTTGCTTTAAACCGTTTAAGGGGATTAAAAGAAAGATATCCAGAGAAGCTATCTCAGGCTTTATTTGATTTTATGTTCAAAGATATGGATAGATCTCTTCGAGAATCAGGAGTGGGGGATCTAGGTGTTCCAAAACATATGAAGAGAATGATGCAAGGTTTTAACGGCCGTATGCATAAATATAATGAAACTATTGATGATAAGGATTTGCTACTAAAAACTATTATAAATAATGTTTATGGCGGTGAAGAGATTAGTGAAGATACTACAAATAAGATGCTAGAGCATGTTCTAGCAGAACATAAAAAAATAAATGAAACTACTCTTGAAGATATAAAATCAGGTAATTTTGATTTTATAATAGGCGAGTAAAATGGAAGTTATTATATATGATACCGAGTTCACAACTTGGGAAGGCGCAATGCAAAGTAACTGGGGTGAAGATTGGCAACATAGAGAAATTGTTCAAATCGGAGCAGTTAGATTTGATACTGAAAAAATGTTAGAATTAGAAGCATTTGATATTTTAATTAAGCCTAGTATTAACAACGAGTTATCTGATTATTTTAGCAAACTTACAGCAATCACCCAAGAACAAGTTGATAATTTGGGTTTAAGCTTTGCAGATGGATATCAAGAGTTTAAAAACTTTATTGGTGATGCAAAAATATTTAGCTATGGCCGTGATCATACGGTCATAGAAGAGAATTTAAAAATTAATAATATTGGTGAAGCTTTTACAGGCAATGATATCAGTATCTGGTTCGGTAATAATGGAATTGATGTTAGCAAGACAAATTCGGGTGCAATTGCAAAATCTTTAGGGATAGAGCTTGAAATGCACGAACATAATGCAATTGATGATGCAAGATCAATTGTCGCGGGCTTAACAGAGCTTATCAGTAAGGGGGCAAAGAGCCCATTTAGCAATGATAATGAATTTGTTAAACCATTTATTTTGAAAGAGGAAATATAAAAGAACATGACTAAGTTTTCAAAAATAGTATTCATAGAATCAATTAGCAAGAGAGCTCCAAGGGAGCAATCATTGAAGGCGAAAGCTGAGGAGCTTAAATATATTGCTGAATGGATTGATGTATTAGAGGTGAAGAATCTATCGGCTGATTTAATATTAGAGCATAATGGTGGATCAATTAAGGTATCAGGTAGTTTAAAAGCAGATATTGTGCAAGCTTGTATTGTAAGTTTAGAGCCAGTAGATGAACATGTTGAAGAGAAGTTTGAATCTTTCTTTACCGATATTAAGCCAAAATATTTAGAATTAGCAGTAGAAGAAATATTAGTGCCAGATGAAGAAACGGTTCCAGAATATACAGAAGATGGCAGCATAGATATCGCAGAGTTGGTTGTGCAGCATCTATCATTAGCAATGAATGAATATCCAAGATTAGAAGATGTTGATAAGAGTAAGCTTATAAAGCAAGAAGAAGATATTAAAAAAGATAATCCTTTTGCTGTTTTAAAAGATTTACAAGATTAAATTCTATAAAATCAGCCGCTATTTATCTTGACATATGCTAAAAATAGAGTATCTTGTGCTAAATTTTAATTTAAAGCTATGGAGAGATCATGCAAGAATTTCAAAAAGAAGGCAAAAAACTATTAGAAAATATAGAAACTGGCTTAGATAGGTTAGAATCTCTTTCTGGCAGAGTTGATATTGGTAAAACATATAATTCTTTTATACTTGCTGTAAGCTTGATATTGGAAAATTCAGAACAAATTAATAATCTTACAAGTGATCAAACAGATTTATTGTTAAAAGGTTTGGGCAAGGTTAATCAAGATATAGAAGAAGCTATAGAAAACCTTTATGAATTTAATAGGAGAGAAGATATTATTTATTTAATGGTGCATAATTATAAACCTCCTGAAATTTCCCTTTATAATGATAAGCCTGATTATAGTAAAAGATACAATGACATGGCAAAATCGGGTTCAGTTAAGAAAGATAGACAGAACCAAAGTAAGCTTGTAAAAAGAAAATTAGAAGCATTTAGAGGACCAAAAAGATAATATACCAATATAAATAAGGTTTATTACAGTTTTAGGTAAATTTTTCTTGATTTGTTAATGAAATTTAGCTATGAATAGTTTTTTAAATTTAGCTTTGTTGCTATATTGATTTGAATTTAAACAAAAGAGTATAAGAAAATGGCAGTTCCAAAGAAGAAAACATCACCATCTAAAAGAAAAATGCGTAGATCACATGACGCTTTAGTAGATCCTTCTTATCAAGAAGATAAGCATACAGGCGAAATTGGACGTAGACATCATGTTTGTCCAAAAACTGGAATGTATAAAGGCGAGCAAATCGTAGATATTGCTGAGTAAGATTTATTTTAGCAAAATTATAAAAGCTGATTGCGTGAAAGTAATCAGCTTTATTATTATAAAGATATCTTATTAAAGGGATCTACAATGTCTAAATCAGAATTTACAGTCTCTCTTGATGCAATGGGAGGAGACGGTTCCCCCCTGAAAGTAATCAAGGGTGCTGAGCTGGTTAGAAAAAAGAATAAAAATCTGAATTTTATATTCTTTGGTGATAAAGATAAAATCAATCCAATTTTAAATACTTATAAGAAGCTATCTCAAATATCAATTGTTGAGCATACTGATGAAGTTATATCAGATGATGATAAGCCATCAAATGCAATCCGTAATGGTAAAAATAGCAGTATGCGTCTTGCAATTAATGCAGTTAAAGATGGTCGCGCAGATTTTATTGTATCTGCTGGTAACACGGGTGCTTTGATGGGGATGTCTTTATTTGTTTTAAAAAGATTACCCGGTATATCAAGACCTGCAATCGCATCATATTTCCCAACATTCATTGAAGGCAAGAATACAGTTGCCCTTGATCTTGGTGCAAATGTCGATGCATCTTCCAGAAGCCTATTAGAATTTGCAATAATCGGCGGTGTTTATAGCCGCTACGTATTAGAAGTTAAAAACCCAAAGATCGGCTTATTGAATGTCGGTGAAGAAGAGGGTAAAGGTAATGATAAGGTAAAAGAAGCATCAACCTTAATTAATGATTACGTAATCAATGTCGGTGAATATGCAGGATTTGCAGAAGGCAATGATTTGATCAGTGGTAAATTTGATGTGGTCGTATCGGATGGTTTTACAGGGAATATTGCATTAAAAGCATCTGAAGGAACTGCTAAACTAATTGCCAAAATGGCGAAGCGTTCGTTTAAATCATCATTCTTATCATATATTGCCTTTCCTTTTATGTTACCAGCTCTGCATAAATTAAAATCATTAATTAACCCAAGTAAGTATAATGGTGGTATATTAATGGGGTTACAGGGAACTTGTATAAAAAGTCATGGCTCGGCCGATGATATTGGTTTTGCCAATGCAATCGAAGTCGGGTTTGATATCGTAAAGCATGATTTCATTAGTAACCTGGCATTAGAGATTGAAAGATCTGGTTTAAATAAAAAGTTAGAAGAATAACTAAATAATAATAGTGAGGCATCTTAAAAATGATTCGTTCAAAAATGATATCATGTGGTTCATACCTACCAAAAAAAATATTAACAAATAAAGACTTAGAGAAGATTGTTGATACAACGGATGAATGGATTGTAACTAGAACTGGCATCGAAGAACGCCATATTGCATCTGTGGAAGATAATGAAAAAACATCAGATATGGCATATTATGCGGCGCAAAAAGCTCTTGATAAAGCTGGTTTAGATGGATCAGATATTGATGCAATAATTCTTGCAACCACAACTCCGGACCAAACATTTCCTGCAACTGCTGTTACTGTCCAACATAAAATCGGGATGTCTGCAAATGGCTTTGCTTTTGATGTTCAGGCTGTTTGTTCTGGCTTTATATACGCACTTGCTGTTGCTGATAATTTCATCAAAGCAGGGCAGGTTAAAAGAGTTTTAGTAATCGGGGCTGAGCATTTCTCAAATATATTAGATTGGGAAGATAGAACAACTTGCGTATTATTCGGAGATGGGGCAGCTGCTGTTATTCTTGAAGCTGATGAAGATGCATCAGAGGGTATTCAAGATCAAGGTATAATCTCAACTCATCTACATTCAGAAGGCGAGTATCGTGATATTTTATATGTAGATGGCGGTGTTTCTTCAACGCAAACCACAGGTAAAGTTAGAATGAATGGTCAAGAAGTGTTTAAACACGCAGTTAAAAGAATGAGTGAAGTTGTAAGAGAGACTTTAGAGAAGAATAATATTACATCGGATGATATTGATTGGCTTGTTCCACATCAGGCAAATAAGAGAATCATCGATAGAACTGCCAAGAAATTAAACTTAGATAGTAGTAAAGTTGTCTTAACTGTTGGAAAACATGGGAATACTTCTGCGGCATCGATTCCCTTAGCTTTGTGTGAAGCAGTCGAAGATGGTCGAATAAAACGTGGAGATCTACTACTTATGGAATCTATGGGTGGTGGATTAACTTGGGGCTCAGCACTCGTTAGGTGGTAGGAATAAAGGGTTTACTTGATTCTCTTTTTATAAAGTTGAGAGTCAAGTAATTTAATTAACTCTTTGTATTTGACTGATTAATTCTAAAATAATATCTTATTAACAACTTATTAAGAAAGGTAGAGAAAAAGATGAATGAAACGATTACCAGAGCAGATTTAAGCCAAGCAGTTTATGAAGAAGTTGGACTATCAAGAAACGAATCTTCTGAATTGGTGGAATTAGTATTAGAGGAAATATCAACTGCGCTAGAGCGCGGTGAAATGGTAAAACTTTCTTCATTCGGTACTTTTACAGTTAAGAGTAAAAACCAACGTATCGGTCGTAATCCAAAAACAGGTGAAGAAGTTCCAATTCTTCCAAGAAAAGTTTTATCTTTTAGAGCCAGCAATGTTCTTAAAGATGCGATTAATGATGGTCATTCAGAAGCTTAATTTTTTTAAAGCTTCAATCTAATAAATTATATAAATAAATTTCAGGGGAGATAATTTTTACTATGCAGAAAAAACACGAATTGGAACAACAAGAAAATAATACAACAACCAGAAGAGCAAGAAGAGTAAGTAGAAGAGGTAAGTCTTCAAACGCGTTTAAAACAATAAGCGAAGTTGCAAGCCTTTTAAAAGTTGAACAACATGTATTGCGCTTTTGGGAAACAAAATTTAAACAAGTTGAACCAATGAAACGTGGCGGCGGTAGAAGATATTACAGACCAGAAGATGTTGAATTACTAACTCAGATCCATAAATTATTATATAATGACGGTTACACAATCAAAGGCGTTCAGAAATTATT
>CALDHH010000093.1 GCA_937941575.1 uncultured Alphaproteobacteria bacterium
CCATCTTTAAAATCAACTTCAAATAATGCTTTGGCTAGCTTATCTGGGTTATTGCTGTCTTTTATATCTACCACTTCCAATGCTTTTATTAATGCAATTACATTATTTGGTATACCTTCAAATTCTGGATGTAATTGTAGTTCGGCAGTGGTTAATCTTAATTCCATTAAATCATTTTGAATATTATTATCAAAAGCATAACCTAGATCAACGTAATTCACCTCATTCGGATCGAACTCATAGGCAGTTTCATCATCATAATCCGTATAATCATCTGAATTACATCTAAATGCCAATAATGGATCACTTTCTAATTTCTTATATTCAACGCCTCTATGTATATCATCCATTATCATGTCTATTTCCGAGATTAATTCTGATTTACTCGGGTTGTCTAACTGATAATCTTTCATGATTCTACCTCATATAAGTTTTTATTGTGAAGACATCTTAGCATATGCTAATTTAAAACAAAGTTAAAACCGTTATTTTAGATAAGATTGCAGAGAATAAATTGTATAAAAAGTTAAAAATCACATCCCTAATTATATCAATATTAACAATCTTATTCATTGCGGGCTGTGCATTATATAAGCCACCTGTGGAATTTACTAAATCTGAATTTAAATCAGATGGTTGCTCGATGTTTCCAGATATTTGGCATTATCAATGCTGTTATAATCATGATCAATCATATTGGGATGGTGGTGATGCCGAAGATCGCTTACAAGCCGATAATATCTTCAAACAATGCGTTGCCGATATTTCAGGGGACATAGTTGCAAATTCTATGTATTTAGGGGTTAGAATGGGAGGACATCCAATATTACCATTACCATGGAGATGGGATTTTGGAATCCCTTACCAGAAATCCTATAGACAGATATCGAAAAAATAGTTGTGCAATTTTGGATATAGAATTAAGCTTAAATTTGTTAAACTAACCTAATCATCACTCCAAAAACTTAAGGTATCGCCGAATTGTTCCGTTTTTTATCCAAGCATAAAGAAATTACCCAATTAAAAACTGCAAATGCACGATTTGAATCTTTTTTAAGATCATTGCCGATGGAATATTGCGGTTGGAATGATGGTGGTATTCAAGCCATATCTAAAGGATTTACAAGATTACTTAATGTTAAAAAAGTCGATAATATCGATGATATAAAAGATGCTCTGAACCCAAGTGATGCAGCAGCATTAGAAGGTCTATATGATAACCTATCTAAAAATGGCAAAGATTTCAGCCTAACCACTTCTATATTTGATGGCAGTAAAACCATCAATCTAATTGCAAGACAAGGTAGCTTTGGAGATGGAGATTACAAAGAAAAATTTAATGTAATCTGGCTACAAGACATGACCAATATCGTAAAATCTGCTCAAAAGACTATGGAGCTGCTAGAAGATAATGAAAAGAAAGTTAATCTATATAAAGATACTCTAAATGCGATACCAACACCAATTTGGGTTAGGAATGAAGATTTAAATATTTCATGGTGTAACAAAGCCTATACAAATGTCGTTGATGATAGCAAGGCATCGATCATAGCCGAGCAAAAAGAGTTAAAAACCCGTGATAAAAATAAGAAAAGTGGTAATACCAAAATACTGGCTCAAAGAGCTTTACTACAGAAAAAAGAACAATCTGAGAAAAGATATGTGATCAATAAAGGTGAGAGGAAATATTTTAACTTACATGAAATTCCAACATCTAGTAATAATTCAATAATTGGTTGTGCCATTGATATTACCGAAGAAGAAAATCTAATTAATCAAATAAAACATATCTCCAAATCTAATAATGAAGCCTTGGAACATTTAAGCACTGCGATATCCATATTTGATAAGAATACTAACCTAGAATTCCACAATAGCGCTTATGAACAGCTTTGGGGATTGGATAGCGCTTGGTTAAATACCTATCCTAAGATTACCGATATAATTGATAAACTCCGAAATCTAAGAAAAATTCCAGAACATAGTGATTTTAGGGTATATAAAAAATCTTGGTTAGAACGTTTTACCAAAATATTTAAAGCGGAAGAAGAGATGATCTATCTTCCCGATGGTAGATCAATACGCAGGTTAATAATGCCAAGACCAATGGGCGGGTTATTAATCACATTCGAAGATGTTACCAAAAGAGTTGAATTGGAAACTTCCTATAATCAGTTAATGGCCGTACAAAAAGAAACATTAGATAACCTACAAGAGGGATTAGCATTATTTGGTGGAGACGGTAAATTAAAACTTTGGAACCCAAAGCTTGCCAGTATCTGGAATATTGAGCCCGAGATATTAGACGAGTTACCACATATTAATAAAATGGTGGATTCAGTCCAAGAATTTTTTGACCCAAATAGATGGGAAGGCATAAAAGAAAACTTAATTCAAAATGTAGTAAATAGAGAAGAGAGAAACGGTAGAATATATCGTAGAGATGGCACAATATTACAATATATGACCATCCCGCTACCTGATGGCAATATATTAAATGCCTATTCCGATGTTACCGATTCTGCGAAAGTAGAAGATGCATTAAGAGAGAAAAACAAAGCCCTAGAAGAAGCAGAGAAATTAAAGCTAGATTTCCTAGCCAATGTTTCATATCAGCTAAGAACCCCTTTAAATGCCATGCTTGGCTTTGCTGAAATATTAAATAATCAATATTTCGGAAGCTTGAATGATAGGCAATTGGAATATACAACTGGGATGATTCAATCTGGTACAAAACTAACTTCCCTAATTGATGATATTCTTGATTTAACTACTATTGATGCTGGTTATTTTGAGCTAAGCAAACAAGAATTCTATCTAATTGATGTTATTAATTCTGTTGTTGAAATTACCCAGAACTGGGCAAGGCAACAAGATATTCAATTTACCATCGATAGTAGTGATAAAATTTTAATCAATGGCGATAAGACTAGAATAAAGCAAGTACTTCTAAACCTTATCAGCAATGCAATTAACTTCAGCCACAAGAAAGGCATCATAACCATTTTCTCCGAAGAAAATGAGAGCGAGGTAATATTGGGCGTGAAAGATGAAGGCGTTGGAATAAATAGTAAAGATCTAACTGAGATATTCTCTCCTTTTGCTCGTGGTAAAGATCAACAATCTAGTGCTGGTTTGGGACTATCTCTGGTAAAAAGCATTGTTGAATTACATGATGGTAAAGTTGAGATTAAAAGCGCCACTGATGAAGGAACAACGGTATATTGTCATTTTAATAAAGAAATATAGGAATAGTTGGAGAAATCAATGGTAAAATACTATGTTGCTTCAAAATCTAAACACGGAAAAATCTGGATTAGCTGGAGAGATAAAGGAATTAATATTGTCTCCCGCTGGATTGATAAATATGATCAAGGTCGTTTCCCATCAGAATATCAAACAGAACATTGGGATAACATTCTAGAAGATATTAAATCTTCTGACGTACTTATCCTATATAGCGAAGCAGGTGAAATCCAAAAAGGGGCTTTAGCAGAATTAGGGATGGCTATGGCTTTAAATAAAAAAATTTACTATGTCGGATCAAAAAACGATAAAAAATGCACAGCATTAGAACATGCATCCATACAGATCTTCGATAATTTAGAACAAATCTTTAATGGCTGATATAAAAGCAATATAATCTCTCTTTGGTAAAGCATTAAGACTATTAGTAAAGCTCCATAACTAATTAATAATAAAATTAAACCCAAGACTTAAGAAAATAAAATAATAGCGCTATAATTATATAACTTAAAATAGTTTACTAAATTTAAAAGAATACGTGATAGAATAAAATAATATTGTTAATTTATATAAAAAAAAGACATTAAAATACATAAACTACGTAATAAAAGGATAACCAGGAATGAATAAAACTAAAGGCTTTACATTAGTAGAAATGGCAATAGTTATGACAATAATTGGCCTTCTAATTGGCGGGGTATTAAAAGGTCAATCTTTATTAGAGAATGTTAGAGTTACATCCACAATTTCAGAAATAGAATCAATAAGATCAGCAT
>CALDHH010000094.1 GCA_937941575.1 uncultured Alphaproteobacteria bacterium
AACAAGCGCCTAAAATTTTATACTTATGTTTCTTCACAAATCACCTTATAAATTATTTAATTTTTCATAGAATACAGGTTTTCAACATAAAATCAAGAATTTTCAGAATTTTATCCAAATAGCAAAACATCTCTATATAACAAAAACTTGCAATAAAGAATCCACCCCCATATAATAAAATCAGGCAGTAAGTCCTGCTTGGAGCTTCAAAACTCCTAAATGTGCGGTTAAATAAACATCAACCGTAAAATGATGTTGTCTTCTCGATTCCGATCGGGAGGCAGCACTGTATGTCCAAGCTCTTGAGCTAAAGAGTGTTGCGCTATTTCACATTTAATAGTTTTGAACTCCCGATCACCAGAAATCCTTCTGGTGATCTTTAAATTTAATTTAAAATTTAGGAGTTTAGAAATGAAAATAATATCAAAAACAATAATGTTAATCTTGCTTGCACTTACAGTTACTGGCTGTTCCACCATTACTCGGGGTACAACAGAAGCCTTTGTAATTGACAGCGAACCATCGGGTGCGAAAGCAGAGCTTAGCACAGGTCATTCCTGTACTACTCCATGTTCACTGGAGTTAAAAAGGAAAACAGCATTTACGGTAACCATTACCAAAAAAGGTTATGAAACCGTGCAAACCAATGTTAACTCTCAGGTTGCTGGTGCTGGTGCGGCTGGCATGGCTGGTAATATTATATTCGGTGGCGTAATTGGTGCGGCTGTTGATGTTGGAACTGGCGCTACCAAAGAATTAATTCCAAATCCTTTAAAGGTTAAATTGGAAAAGAAAAAATAACCCAAATTAAAAACCCCTGCATAAACAAGCTATTTATACAGGGGTTTATATTTTATCTATCAATCTTTATATCTATTACATGTGAATTTGTCTGCCATCTACTGCCATTGCAGCCTCTTTTACAACTTCGTTTAATGTTGGATGGGCATGGCAAGTTCTGGCGATATCTTCGGCTGAACCACCAAATTCCATTACTGATACCACTTCTGCGATTAATGTTCCGGCCTCTGCCCCAATAATGTGGCAACCAAGAACTCTATCGGTTTTTGCATCTGATAATATTTTAACAAAACCATCGGTCTCGCCCATTGCTCTTGCACGTCCATTCGCCAAATACGGGAATTTTCCTGATTTATATTTAATGCCTGCGGCTTTTAATGCATCTTCTGTCTTACCAACTTCGGCAACTTCTGGATGGGTATAAACAACGCCTGGAATTGCATCATAATTAATATGACCTGTTTGGCCTGCAATAATTTCTGATACTACAACCCCTTCATCTTCGGCTTTATGGGCAAGCATTGCACCACGGACAACATCACCAATTGCATAAATTCCTTTAACACTCGTCTCAAAATTATCATTAATATCAATACGGCCGCGATCATCGGCTTTAACGCCCACATTATCTAAGCCTAGCTTATCTGTATAAGCACGTCTGCCAATCGCAACTAGAACTTTATCAAATTCCATTACTTCTGCATCGCCACCTTTGGCAGGCTCCATAGTTAGGTTAACTTTGCCAGATTTCTTATCCGCCTTGGTAACCTTAGTTGATAATTTAAATTCCATACCTTGTTTTTTCAGGATTTTCTTCATTTCCTTTGAAATCTCACTATCCATTGGCGGTAATATTTTATCCATAAATTCAATTACAGTAACTTCTGCACCTAAACGACGCCAAACTGTACCCATTTCCAAGCCAATTACACCGCCACCAATTACTGCCATTTTCTTTGGAACTTCGGTAAAACATAATGCTCCAGTTGATGAAACGATGTCTTTTTCATCAATATCAACATTTGGCAATGGCATTACTTCTGACCCAGTTGCAATTACGATTGCTTTGGTTTTTAAGATCTCTTCTTTTTTACCAGATACCAATACTTCATTAGCCGATTTAATTGAACCAAAGCCAATTTTATGATCGACTTTGTTTTTCTTAAACAAGAATGTGATGCCTTGCGTATTTGCAGATACAACATCATCCTTATGTTTCATCATATTCGCCATATTTAACTTAGGAGCCGCAACATCAATACCCATAACAGATACATGTTTACCAATATCTTCAAATTTATGAGAGGCCGCCAATAATGCCTTTGATGGAATACAACCAACATTTAAACAAGTTCCGCCCAATGTATTATCTTTTTCAACACATGCGACTTTTAAACCAAGTTGAGCCGCACGGATTGCACATACATAACCACCTGGCCCTGAACCTATTACTACTAGATCATATTCTGACATTTTTATTCTCTTTCTTTTTGTTTACTGTATTTTATCTGGCTCAAATAATTAGATGTCCAGCAGTAATCTTTGTGGATCTTCAATAGCATCTTTTACTCTTACCAAGAAAGATACAGCTTCTGAACCATCAATAATTCTGTGATCATAAGACATTGCAAGATACATCATTGGACGAATTACAACTTCGCCATTTAATGCGATTGGTCTTTGTTCAATCTTATGCATCCCTAAAATTCCAGATTGTGGTGGGTTTAAAATAGGAGTTGATAATAATGATCCAAATACACCGCCATTTGTGATTGTAAATGTACCGCCTGTTAATTCTTTTAATCCTAATTTACCTGCTCTGGCTCTTGTTCCAAGATCAACAATTTCTGCCTCAATATCAGCAAAAGATTTATGTTCTGCATCACGCAATACTGGAACAACCAAGCCGTTACCTGTACCAACCGCAATCCCGATATCGTAATAGTTTTTATAAACAATATAACCATCATCAATTTCTGCATTTACTGCTGGGAAATCTTTTAATGCTTGTACACATGCTTTGGCAAAGAAAGACATAAAACCAAGTTTTGTATCATGACGTTTCAAGAATTGATCTTTATATTGATTACGAAGCTCCATGATATTGGTCATGTCAACTTCATTGAAAGTCGTTAACATCGCTGCTGTATTCTGTGCTTCTTTTAATCTATCCGCAATTTTTGAGCGTAATCTTGTCATTTTAACACGTTCTTCGCTACGCTCTGGTACGCCTGCTACTGATGCTGGAGTACTTGTTGCAGCCGCTGCTGGCGCAGATTTTGTGCTCTCCATATGTTCAAGAACATCACCTTTTAAGATAAGGCCATTTTTACCAGATCCCTTAATTTTTGATGCATCAAGTTTATTATCATTAATTAATTTAAGTACCGCTGGTGATAAAGCAATTTCATCATCTGTGCTTGCAATAGCTTCACTTACTGCTGGCTTTGTATCTTCTGCTTTTGCAACTGGTTTAACCCCAGATGCTTCACCAATAGTTCCTAAAACAGCACCGACTTCTACATCTTCGTCTGTTTCAACTAATATCTCAGTTAAAACACCTGCAACTGATGCGTTTACTTCCAATGTTACTTTATCTGTTTCTAACTCAACAATCGGCTCATCAAGTTCGATTGTATCTCCAACCGCTTTCAACCAATTTGCAACTGTTGCTTCGGTAACAGATTCCCCTAAAACTGGAACTTTTATTTCTGTAGACATTCTTCTATCCTTTTCTTTATTTCTTTAAATTTAATGCTTCTAATACTAATTTCTTTTGTTCAGCTAAATGCTTTGATAGCAATCCTACTGCTGGTGATGCAGCTTCTTTTCTACCTATATAATTAGGTCTTTTGGCTTTCACATCAATAGAGTTCAATGTGCCTTCAATCCTTCTATCCATAAATTGCCAAGCTCCCATATTCATAGGCTCTTCCTGACACCAGACTACTTCTGCATCTGGATATTTGCTTAACTCTACCTTTAATGCTTTATTTGGATACGGGTATAATTGCTCTAATCTTACAATCGCCACGTCTTTTATTTCATCTTCTATTCTCTGTTCCAACAGATCATAATAAACTTTACCAGAACATAAAATAACTCGTTTAACCGCTTTATCATCTTTTAAATGAACTTCTGGCAATACTCTATGGAATGTTGAATTAGTCGTCATTTCTGATAATTCTGATATACACATTTTATGTCTTAATAATGATTTTGGTGTAAAGATTATCAAAGGCGTTCTAAATGTTCTATGTACTTGGCGACGCAATGCGTGGAAATAATTTGCAGGGGTCGTACAATTAACAATCTGCCAGTTATCTTCCGCCGATGATTGCAAGAAACGCTCCATTCTAGCCGATGAATGTTCTGGCCCTTGACCTTCATATCCATGTGGCAGCAACATTACCAAACCTGACATTCTTTGCCATTTAGTCTCTGATGAGCTGATAAACTGATCAATAATTACCTGTGCTCCATTCACGAAATCACCGAATTGAGCCTCCCATAATACTAATGTTTTTGGATCAGCAACTGAATATCCGTGCTCGAACCCCAAAACCGCATTTTCTGATAATGGGCTATCATGCACACAAAATCTTGCTTGATCGCCAGAGATGTTTTTCAACGGCGAATATCTGTCTTCGTTTTCTTGGTCGATAAATACCGCATGCCTATGTGAGAATGTTCCACGTCCAGAATCCTGACCCGATAATCTAACTGGATAACCTTCCTCTAATAATGAGCCATAAGCCAAAGATTCAGCCGTGCCCCAATCAAAAGATTTACCAGATTTAAACATTTCTTTTTTGGAATCTAGTTGTTTTTGGATCTTGCGGTTTAAGCTGAAATCATCTGGCACAGTTGTTAAAGCATCGCCAACTTTTTTGGCCATGTTTTCTGAGATACCAGTTTTACCTTTTTTCTGTTCATCAGTTACCTTACTAGAGGCTGACAAACCTTCCCAGCTTCCGCCCAACATATCAATTTTTGGCTTATAAGCCTGAGATTTATTAAATTCAGAAGTCATCAGATCTTCAAATTTTTGCTTGATCTCTTGATATTCCGCATCAGTTATATAACCGTTTTTAATCAACTTTTCTGCGTATAAGTTAGAGACAAATTCTTTCTTTTTAATCTTCTTATACATCAAAGGATTGGTGAACATCGGCTCATCACCTTCATTATGACCGTTACGGCGGTAACAGATAATATCGATATATACATCTTGAGCAAATTTTTGTCTAAATTCCATCGCAATTCTGGCACAATGGACAACTGCTTCTGCATCATCGCCATTCACATGGAAGATTGGAACTTGGGCTTGTTTTGATACATCAGTTGGGTATTCACCAGATCTTGAATATTCAGGAGCTGTTGTAAAACCAATCTGATTATTCGTTACAATATGCAGAACTCCACCAGTACCATATCCTGGTAATTCAGACATCATGATAACTTCTGATACCACACCTTGACCAGCCAAAGCCGCATCACCATGCAATAATACACCCATTACTTTTTTCTGCTCTGAATCATTGCGTTGTCTTTGTTTTGCACGAACTTTACCGATTACAACTGGATCAACTGCTTCTAAATGGGATGGGTTTGGAGTTAGTGATAAATGTACCGAATTACCATCAAATTCACGATCGCTTGACGCACCCAAATGGTATTTCACATCACCCGATCCATCAACTTCATCTGGTTTCGAAGATTTACCACCGAATTCAGAGAATACAGCTGCGAATTCTTTACCCATTACATTGGTTAAAACATTTAAGCGACCTCTATGAGCCATCCCTAAAACAACTTCTTCTAAACCAAGTTGACCACCGCGTTTAATGATCTGCTCTAATGCAGGAACTAAAGCTTCACCACCATCAAGTCCAAATCTTTTGGTACCTTTATGTTTTTTATCAATATAGTTTTCAAATCCCTCGGCTGCGACAACACTTGATAATATTGCTTTTCTACCTTCGATACTGAAATCCGTGCTATTTCGAATTTCTTCCATTCTTAATTGTACCCAAGATTTCTGTTCTGGATCTTGAATATGCATATATTCAACCCCAATTGTGCTACAATATGTCTGTTTTAAAGTCTCTAGAATTTCACGCAGGCTTGCAGTTTCAAACCCCAAAACTCCATTAACAAATATCTTCCTATCATAATCAGATTCTTCAAAACCATATGTTTTTGGATCTAATTCAGGATGGTATTTCTTTGGCTTTAAATTCAGTGGATCTAAATCAGCCAAATAATGGCCACGAATACGATATGATCTGATTAATAATAATGCTTGGACTGAATCCATAGTAGCCAATCTTACGTCTTGACTATCCATGCTTATCTTTTTAGCAATTGCTGGTTTCTTCTCTTCAATCTCGTTAAAGCTCTCAACATTTAAAGATTTACTGATTACTGCATCAATTTTGCTATCAGTTGGTGTCCAACTAGCCCCTGTAATCTCTGCCAAGATTTCTTTTTCTTCATCATCCATATCAGCAAAGAAACTAGCCCAGCTCTCGTCAATATCACCCATTCCGGATAGATATTTTGAATAAATTTCTGCTAAATAATCAACATTTGTTGCTGATAAAACACTAAGTCTTTCTAAATTCGAAGCCATATAAGTCGCCCATAATTATTATAATTGCCTTGTTCGAAGATACAATAATGAATCTCCGTAAAAGATGTTACATTTAAGATGATAATATCTTATTAACAAAATCTCAATTGATTATAAGTCTATATTTGATTTATTTTAACATTTACCTATTATAATAGATAATTAGGCTAAAATTTAACAATTCCAAGGATTAATAAATGGGTAATAATAAGGGTTTCACCCTCGTAGAGCTAGCTATTGTAATGACCATAATCGGTCTTTTGGTTGGTGGAATATTAAAAGGCCAGAAAATGGTCGAAAATGCCAAGCTTAAAAAAACCATTAGCCAGCTAGACGGAATTAGAACCGCTACTATTATATTTTTAGATAAATATAATCAATTACCAGGCGACATGTATTCGGCCACAACAAGGTTACCCAATTGTACCAATGCAGTTTCTTGTTATTCTGGGGACGGCGATAGTGCGATTATGGCATTACCAACATCACCGCCCCATGTCTTTACAGGATTAGCCACCAGCTTTAATAGCGAAGATGTTCAATTTTGGAAACATTTATCTCTATCAGGATTAATCACATCAGTGAATAGTGGTGCAACTACAATGGGCGGCGGTATAAGCCACCCATCCGCACCGATTAGAGGATATTTTCATGTATATTCACCACAAGTATATGCACCACCCCATCCAACTGGAAATATGATAGCGCTTAGAAATTCAATCCAAGGCCCATATAACCAAAGAAATCTAAACCCTCTAACTCCATATGAAGCTCAATATATCGATAAGAAAATGGATGATGGTAATGGTATCACTGGTTATATCTATTCCGAAGGTCATGGAGTAACCGGAGTTGGTTGTGATGATGACGGTAGTTACGACCCGACATATGCACAACCAAATTGTGAAATGTATTATTTCTTCCAGAAATAGAGGATAGTTATTATTTAGGTTTAAATGCTTTATGTTCTCTGTTCTTAAAGCTTTTCACTTGCCTTTTATTCCATTTAATAATTTCCCATGGGACTTTGGCGCTTGCTTTTGTAAACATGTCATAGGCTTTCAAAGCATTATCTTTATTTTTTGCAGTAGCAAATTCCCATTTTGTATCCAATGGCACCAAAGCATTATAGGCATTAAGCTTACCATTATCATTTAAGATATTATTGCTAACAATTCCTGCCAATTGTGAGCCCATAATCATGCCAGCATTTAATGATCTGAAATAAGGAACTCCCATTGCCGCATCGCCAACTAAATACCAATTATTACCATTGTTTTTAACTGCAAAACTTTTCGCTTTATATACTGATAATGTAAGTTTACTCATTTTATCAGAACCAGCTAGATAATTCTCACCTGCTTTAATTGCTCTGACATTCATCATTGTTTTAATATCATCACTAAGCTTCGCTGGTATACGTTCATCATTTAATGCTAAAGGCTCTTTAAATCCAGCTTCTGGTAATTCATTATAAACATCTTCATCAACAAAAAACCTCAAAGAAACAGGAGTCTTACCTTCTTTCTCTCT
>CALDHH010000095.1 GCA_937941575.1 uncultured Alphaproteobacteria bacterium
GGATAATTGGGCATCAATTGATAAAGGATCCTGCCAATCGAATTTAGGCATTGGATATTTCTTTTTATTACCTTCTGTCATGATATTAACCTTCTGCATTTAATGATTCCCTTAATTTAAGTATAAAATCTTTAATAATTACTATAGTTTTAAAAGAAAATAAGGTAAATAGTAAAAAATATTGATACTTGCATTACATAGTGCTATGTATATATATCAATTAATATTTTAGGAGAAAAATAATGGCTAGAAAAAATAGAAGCACAAAAAAGAACGAAGATTTTGAAATGAATAAAGATAAATGGAAAAAAGCTAAATATTTAAGCGGTGCATTTGCAATCGCAGCCATTCCTTTTGATATGGGTTTCTCTGCAATTGCTTTGGGAGCTGGCGGAGCTTACTATGCTAATAAAAAAGAAAAGCAATCTGATGAAACAGAAAGCCAAAAGATAAAAAGAAAATTAGATCAAGCAAGGAAAATTAACAATATTAAGAAAAAATTTGGTAAGTAATATTTAGCCATAGATACAATAAAAAAAAGCTTAGATTGATCTCTAGGCTTTTTTATTACATTTAGCTGTTGACATAAGCTAATCAATCTGTTACAAATATGTTAAAATTAATTTTAGGAGTAATATAATGAAATTTTCAGGCGACAAAAAACTATCACAAAAATTTACAAAGAATGCATCTGTTGCAGGAGTAGGAGCTGCTGCCGTAGTAGTTAGCTTAACCCCATTAGCATTGTTACCAGTTATCGGTTTTGGAACTTTGATTGTTGGGGGCGGTGCTTTAGCTTTGGGCGCTAAGAATTTATATGATGATCATGTTAAAAATGGTGAAGATATTTTGCAAGATGCGACATTAAGCCCAAGAGAACAACAAAGAAAAGATAAAGATGATGCAAGAGCTAAGAGAGCAGAAGCAAGAGCAAAAAAACGCAAATCTAAATTCTCTAAATAAAAATAATTAGACTTGGTTTTGCAGGGCTATAATCTGGCAAAACCACGTTTAATATCTTCTTTTAAATCATCAATATCTTCTAAACCAGAATGAACCCGCATTAAGAATCCAGGCTCATCCCAATTTTTGGCAGTTCTTGATGCATGTGGTTGTTCTGGGAAGAATAATGATTCATATCCACCCCAACTGAAACCCATTTTAAAAATTTCCATACTATCCAGCATCTTGGCAATTTTTGTTTCATCTGTTTCTTTTAGAGTAATTGCAAATACTCCTGATGCCCCTTTGAAATCACGTTTCCAAAATTCATGACCTTTACAACTTGGCAAGGCAGGATGCAGAACTTTATTTACTTCATCTCTGGTTGATAACCAATTTGCTAATTCAAGTCCTGATTTAGTATGCTGTTCCATTCGCAAGCTTAAAGTTCTTAACCCACGTAGAGCCAAATATAACTCTTCCGATCCTGCACAATTACCAAGCTGTCTGATGGTTGACTGGACAAGCTCATAATGTTCTTGTTTCGCACATGTGCAAACCCCAAGCATGGCATCGGAATGACCCGAGATATATTTGGTGGCAGACATTATCGAGATATCAATATCAAGTTCAAAAGGTTGTAAATTAATTGGAGTAGCCCAGCTATTATCAATTGCGGTTATGATATTATGCTTCTTTGCCACTTTTACAAAAGCAGGTAAATCTTGCACTTCATAAGTTAATGATCCTGGGGATTCTAGATAAATTAAGCTAGTGTTTTTCTTAACTAGTTTCTCAATATCCGCCCCAATCATTGGATCATAATATTCAATCTCAACTCCTAAATTAGTCAAGGTCTCATCACAAAATCCACGGGCAAAGCCATATAGGTTATCTGGGACTAAGATATGTGAGTTATTTTTTGAAAAAGACATTAGAACTGCAATTATCGCAGCTAATCCAGATGATGTGGATAGGCTTCCATACCCACCATTATGCATTCCAGTGATGGTTCTCTCGAATGCTCGGCTAGTTGGAGTGGCTTCTCTGCCGTATCTGTATTCAGCATTAAAACAATCTTTAAACTCTTCGAATGTTTTAAATACGAATGTTGATGCTCTATGCACTGGCATATTAACTGCGCCATGATATGAAATAGGCTCTGACCCCAAATGGGCTAGTCTTGTTGAGATATTTTTACTGTCTTTCATATCATATAACTCCCTATGACCATTTTTGTTTTAATCTATCATGATGTCTAGCAAACCAGCTGGCCACAGAATAGGTTAGGCCATTTTTTATGGTGCCATTATCTAACATTTTAATCACATCACTTACTTTATATAGGTTAGTTTTGATTTCTTCGCCTTCGCTAACTTCCCCATAAATTCCAGCTTTGCTGTCTTTGCCAATTCTAGCGCAATATAGGAAAATTTCCTCGGCAATTGATCCCGGGGTTGGGTAGATATTATTTACAAACTCAAAATCCAATACTTTTGATCCAGTCTCTTCAAAGACCTCTCGGATCATAGTTTCTTCTGGGCCTTCTCCTTCATCGATTATTCCGCCAGCAACCTCAATTAACCATGGGTTTTCTGCATCTGCGAAATATGCCCCAGTTCTGAACTGCTCATTTAATAATAATTCATCAGTCTCTGGAATATATAATAATGCTAGGGATGCTTTGCCTGAATGGAAGACTTCTCTTTCCAAAGGTTGCGCCATACCACCATGAAAGCTTTCATGCTCCAATAAAACTTCATCAAGCGAATGAAATCTTTTATAAACTTCTTTTTGTTCAAGAATATTCACAATTCTTTTTTTAGCCATTTTAATTTCCCTTCAAATGAAATATTATACTAACATATAGAAAATTATTAATAAGGTAAATTTATATGTTTGAAGCACTACAAAATAGAGAGATTATTTTCGAGTTCCATCAAATGGGTAATTTGATTAAGGTGAGCGCTATGGATGTTAAAACCCTAACAGAGGTTATAATCCAAGCCCCAGCAAATGCATCAGAGCAGATTATGAAACATAATGCGATGAAAAGAATGGAATTTGTGTTAAGAAAAAAAGGCGAAATCACCTAAGATAAAGGTCTTTTACTACCTAGTTTGCCTGCAAATGCCTGAGTTTTATTTGCTTTGGGAGCAGTTTTTAGATTTTCTTCAGCAATCATCTCAGCAAAACCACAATCATCTCCACCTTGCTCAATAAGGCTTTTTGCGGCTTTTACTAAATATCTTTCTGGATATTCGTCGAATGTTTTTATTTTATGAACTACATGGTTACCTTCATAGTCGTTCTTCTTAGGTAATAAAGTTTCAGTTTTTATAAAAACCTGTTCACTTTCAAAATCAAATGATTCAGTTATTGCGGTTCTACCCATATCAATAAATTTCTTTTTGGAGATAATATTTAATTCTTCTTTTAAGAAAGCATCATGTTTTTGAGAGTTGGAATTAAAATGGCCTGCCATTAAAATATTTATTCTATTAAAGGCATCATTGGATCTATATCTAATTTCAAGTAGTTCTGTGTGCAATTCTTTGCTGTTTAAATGCTTTAAAATTTCATCCTTAACTGTGTCAGATTTATTCCAAGCCATTAGCAATATATTTTCACCCAAGATATCTTTAGATGTGCTAGCCCCCATCTCAAGTAGCTTTTTCACAACCGGCACATCATTATGGTGGATTGCTAATTTAAGGGCAGTATGGCCACGG
>CALDHH010000096.1 GCA_937941575.1 uncultured Alphaproteobacteria bacterium
TTTTACAGCAACTTCTCTGGCTTTATTAGTCGCTTCCTCAATCATCTCTGGCTTTACTTCATTTAATTTATTATAGATAAAATCGGTTGTATTCCTGTAATCATCTTGTGATAAGAATATCCCTGTTCTACTTAAATCAACTGTTTTAAAAATGGCCGATCTTACTATATCAACATCTTCTGTATATATTCTAACCACCTGACTTCCAGAATATCTTAACTTGTTACCGTTTGAGCCATAACCTTGTGCCAGTCTATCTTGAATATATGGCGGTAAAATTGAGATCTCACTATCTTTTATATTATTTTCTTTTAAGAATTTTTTGATAGTTTTTAAATCTGTTTCCAGAGAAAAATTTAGATCATTTAAATTATTACTAGCCCTAGAAAACCCAATTGGCCAGATTGCAATATTCGCTTTTACTTCTCGCTCAGACAATCCTTTAACGGTAACTGTACGCTCGAAGCTTTTAGATTTTATTACGCTATTGCCAATAAAATAACCTAAAAAGCTTAAACCTAAAAAAACTGATATTCCCAAAATAATTGCGGATGATTTATTCATAAGACCTCTTTTAAAATAATTATAATTACCCTGCCTTCTTCTTTACCTTTAATAAAGGCTGCAAGTATTTACCAGTATAACTATTTTTATAATCTGGTAAAGCCTCTGGCGTAGTTTGGGCAATTATAGTACCACCTTTATCGCCACCTTCTGGTCCAACATCAATTATCCAATCGGCTGTTTTTATCACTTCTAAATTATGCTCGATAATCACCATGGTGTTTCCTTGATCGACTAAATCATGTAGTACTTCCAACAGCTTTCTAACATCTTCAAAATGCAGCCCAGTTGTTGGTTCATCTAAAATATATAATGTTCTACCTGTTGATCTTTTGGCCAGCTCTTTGGCCAGTTTAATTCTTTGCGCTTCTCCACCTGATAATGTAGTGGCTCTTTGCCCAATTGTTATATATCCCAAACCTACTTGGTTTAATGCATCCATCTTTGTTCTAATCGATGGAATTGCCTTGAAGAATTCCAAGCCATCTTCAACGCTCATATCTAAAATATCAGCAATGGATTTTCCTCTATATTTAATCTCCAGAGTTTCTCTATTATATCTCTTACCTTTACAATTATCACAAGTAACATGTACGTCTGGTAAGAAATGCATCTCGATTTTTATAACACCATCCCCTTGGCAAGTCTCACATCTGCCGCCTTTTACATTGAACGAGAACCGCCCTGCACTATATCCTCTAACTTTGGCTTCTGGTAATCCTGCGAACCAATCACGGATATGGGTGAATGCACCAGTATAGGTAGCTGGGTTTGATCTTGGTGTACGTCCAATTGGGGATTGGTTAATATCAATTACTTTATCAATATATTCAATTCCATTTATCGCCTTATATTCACCAGCATTACCTTTTGATCGCATTAATATTTTGGAAGTTGCAGTATATAATGTATCGATTATTAAAGATGATTTACCACTTCCAGATACACCAGTAACACAAGTCATATTCCCAAGTGGAATTTTAACATCTACATTTTTTAAATTATTATGGTTTGCTCCAATTAATTCCAGATATTGACTTACTCTTTTTTTATTTACTGTCATTTTATTTGGCGTACGTCTTTTTGCTGGTACAGGTACTTCTAATGTACCGTTTAGATATTTGGCGGTTAAGCTTTCCTTTGATTTCATAACCGTATCAATATCACCTGCGGCCACAATATCACCGCCATGCACACCAGCTCTTGGGCCCATATCAATAATGAAATCTGCGGTTCTAATTGCATCTTCATCATGTTCAACCACGATTACTGTATTATCCAGATCTTTTAATCTTTTTAAGGTTGATAGTAATTGATTATTATCTTTTTGATGTAGCCCAATTGATGGCTCATCAAGTACATATAAAACCCCAGTTAAGCCCGAGCCAATTTGTGAAGCCAGTCTTATTCTTTGACTTTCACCACCAGATAAAGTTCCAGATTTTCTGTTCAAGCTTAAATAATCCAAACCAACATTATTTAAGAAATTCAGCCTTTCGCTTATTTCTTTTAAAATTCGATATGATATTTCTTGGTCTTTTTTTGATAGTTTATCTTTTAAACTATCGAACCAATTAACCGATTCCAATATTGATAATTCTGATATTTCAGCAATATGTTTTTTATCAATCTTAACTGATAAAGCTTCTTCTTTTAACCTGTAACCATTACATGATTCACAAGTTTTATTTGATTGATACTGGGCAATACTATCGCGCACAGAATTGCTTTCAGTCTCCAAATATCTTTTTTGTAATTGCGGAATTACACCTTTGAATGCTTTATTAACCTTATAAGACATTTTATCAGTCTCATAATTAATCGCAATTTTTGTCCGTCCAGATCCATATAGCAATATATCTTTAATCTCATCATCAAGATCCGACCAAGGAATATCAATAGAGATATCATAATGTTCAGCAATACTTAATAATAGCTGATGGTAATAATTTGATGTCTTCCCAGTTTTCGCCCATGGGTTTATAGCACCTTTGGCAATAGATAATCGATCATCTGGCACGATTAATTCAGGATCAAAATACATATTCGTTCCAATACCATCGCATTTCGTACAAGCACCATGTGGGTTATTGAATGAGAATAATCGCGGTTCTAATTCAGGTATCGTAAAGCCAGTTTCTGGGCAAGAGAATTTTGATGAAAATAAAGTTGTCTCACCATTATCCGCATTCTCAACAATTACCAATCCTTCTGATAATTCAAGGGCGGTTTCAACAGAATCTGCAATTCGATTCCCCATATCTTCACGAATAACTAATCGATCAACTACAACTTCGATATCATGTTTGATCTTCTTATTCATTTTTGGGATTTCATCTAGCTCATGCACTATGCCATCAATCTTGACTCTTTGGAATCCTTTTACCTTTAAAACTTCAAGCTCTTTTTTATATTCACCTTTACGGCCACGGACTATTGGAGATAGTAAATATAGCCTAGTACCATCGCCCAGATCTTTTATTCTATCGACAATTTCGCTTACGGTTTGGCTAGTAATTGGTTTACCCGTTTTTGGAGAATATGGCACACCCACACGCGCCCATAATAAACGCATATAATCATTTATCTCGGTTACCGTACCAACAGTTGATCTTGGGTTTTTTGAGGTGGTTTTTTGTTCAATTGAAATTGCCGGTGATAATCCTTCGATTGAATCAACTTCTGGTTTTTTCATTAATTCAAGAAATTGCCTTGCATAGGCAGATAGGCTTTCAACATATCTTCGCTGACCTTCTGCATAAATCGTATCAAAAGCCAAAGAAGACTTACCCGAACCACTAAGCCCAGTTATCACTACCAATTTATTTTTTGGTATATCAATATCAACTGAATTTAAATTATGCTCACAAGCACCACGAATTTCTATAAATTTATTATTTGCCATTTCAACCCCCATGTTCAAGAGAATCAAATATACATCAATTTATAGAACAAATAAAGAACAGATTATTAAAGTTGTAATATTTTATTTAGAAAAGATTATATGGGTAGCAATTTTAGAATTTCTCGAAAACAGGCTTTTCCAATTTATCAAGATTATCTTCTATTTGTTCGATATATGGTACTGATCCTTGTGCTCCATATCCTAAACAAGATATAC
>CALDHH010000097.1 GCA_937941575.1 uncultured Alphaproteobacteria bacterium
ACTACAATTACATCCAGAATTTGAAGGTATACCAAATAATGTAATTGCATTAATAAAAGCATTGGAAGTGGTAGATATAAAAGACAGCAATAACCCAGATAAGCTAGCCAAAGCATTATTTGAAGTTGATTTTAAAGATGGAGATATCAAAAGCAGTAAGCCAAAACCAAGAGTAAAAAACAAAAGCTCATTAAATAGATAATAATTGTTGACATAAGCTGAAATAAACTGTAATCTTCATAAATGTTTAAATAATGATTAGGAGAATAAAATGCCAAGTAAATCAGAAGAGTTTAATTTAGATGCTGTGAAACTTGCAAAAAAAGTTGCAAACCATAGACTTAATAGCCTAGATGAAAATAGCGATCCAGAGAAGTTTAAAGATTGTACTTTGGCAGTAAAAAAAGCGGATGAAATACTAAGAGGATCCCCTAAAAAAATGAAATCTGCTAAGCGATAGATTAGATTAATTTGAGAGTAAAAACATAATAAAATAAAAACCTTGGTTTTATACTGAGGTTTTTTTATGTTTTAGGGGAGTTTTAATGTCTTTGATTGCATGGATTAGATGGGTGTTTTATTAAATACTAAAATCTATTCACATAGTTCTTGACAGATTTGCTATAATTAGTTACCATTCTCTATAAATATTAATATTCAATGTTTGATTTCTTATAAGTTTTATGGAGTAAGTATTATGAAGAAGATAGGTTTTAAGATAGATGATTTAGATTGTTTTAAAGCTTATTTAGAGGATTCCTTTAATGAAGGGGCTGAAAAGATTGATACTCTAGTAAATGCTAGTATGGCTCTTGGAGCTAATCCAAGTGTCATTGATAATATTAATGATAAAATTGAATATGAAACAAATAAAATGGAGAATATAGCTTCTATGTACCATAAATTACCTAAATCTAAACCTAAATACACCTATAGTAGACTTCCTAGTATTTAGATATATTTACCATTTTTATAACAATAAAAAAAAGCCCTAAATCAAATTAGGGCTTTTTTATTTAGGATATTTTAGTATCTGTAATGTTCTGGCTTGAATGGACCATCTTCATCTAATGATAGATAATCTGCTTGATCTTTGGTTAGTTTGGTTAGTTTTGCACCAACTTTTTCCAGGTGAAGCATTGCAACTTTCTCATCTAATCTTTTCGGTAATACATAAACTTCGTTTTTGTAGTTTTTGTAATTATCCCATAATTCGATCTGAGCCAATACTTGGTTTGTGAAAGATGCAGACATTACGAAACTTGGGTGACCTGTTGCACAACCTAGATTTACTAATCTACCTTTGGCTAATACTATTAATCTTTTACCATCTGGGAAAATCACTTCATCTACTTGTGGTTTAACTTCTTCCCATTTGTAATTTTCTAATGCTGCGATTTGGATCTCACTATCGAAATGACCGATGTTACAAACGATTGCACGATCTTTCATTTCACGCATATGATCAATTGTGATTACATCTTTGTTACCAGTTGTGGTTACGAATATATCACCCAATTTTGCGGCATCATCCATTGTTACAACTTCATAACCTTCCATTGCTGCTTGCAATGCACAGATTGGATCGATTTCAGTAATTAATACTCGTGAACCTTGATTACGCAAAGATGCAGCAGAACCTTTACCAACATCACCATAACCACAAACAACACCAACTTTACCAGAAATCATTACATCAGTTGCACGTTTAATACCATCAACCAAGCTTTCACGACAACCATATAGATTATCAAATTTTGATTTTGTAACACTGTCATTTACATTAATTGCAGGAACTTTTAATTCACCTTTTTTCTGCATTTCATATAGGCGATGTACACCAGTTGTCGTTTCTTCGGATAGACCTTTTACGTCTTCTAATAATTCAGGGTATTTTTCATGCATTAAAACAGTTAAATCACCGCCATCATCAAGAATCATATTTGGCGTCCAGCCATTTGGACCTTTGATTGTTTGTTCGATACACCACCAAAATTCTTCTTCTGATAGACCCTTCCAAGCGAAAACAGGTATGTTTTTATCAGCCATTGCAGCCGCTGCTTGATCTTGGGTTGAAAAGATATTACATGATGACCAGCGAACTTCCGCTCCTAAATCTACCAAAGTATCAATTAGAACAGCAGTCTGAATCGTCATATGTAGACAACCAGCAATTCTTGCACCTTTTAACGGGAACTTGCCTTTGTTTTCTTCACGTAGAGCCATTAGGCCCGGCATTTCAGTTTCTGCGATTGCAATTTCTTTATGACCCCAGCCAGCCAAAGATAAATCTTTTACTTTAAAGTCGCCATTATCAGAAAATTCTTGTTGAGCCATTGTCATTTTTATGTCCTTTGTTGAGTTGCTTATATTAATATAACAAATGCCGTAAAT
Source organism: uncultured Alphaproteobacteria bacterium (assembly GCA_937941575.1). GTDB lineage: Bacteria > Pseudomonadota > Alphaproteobacteria > Micavibrionales > CSBR16-224 > CALDHH01. Next base: position 2,395 of record CALDHH010000097.1, read on the forward strand.
TCGTGCCTTTGTCGAGTCTTATTTACTGCTATTTTAATTGAGAATAGATATAATATAAATAGCTTAATATTTCTTTATGCTACTTTGATTGATTTAGCATCTTGGGCATCGGATAGTTTTCTTTGCATGTGATGTTTGCGGCATAAAGTTGTGTATTTATCATTACCGCCAATGCTTATTTGTTGTCCAGATGTCACCATTTGACCGCTTTCATTGACCCTTGCAGTTTGGGTAGCTTTCTTACCGCACCAACAGATGCTTTTGATCTCTTCGATATTATCGGCAAGCCTTAATAATGCTTCTGATCCTTCAAATAAATGACCTAAGAAATCAGTTTTTAAACCATAGGCTAAAACTGGTATATTTAATTCATCAACAATCCTTGCTGCTTGGAATACATGTCTTGCTGACATGAATTGAGCTTCATCAATCATAACTACATTAATTTTTTCAGCCTTTAATCGCTCTTCTATCATTTCAAATATATCAATATCATGATTGAAAATATATGCGTCACTCGCCAAACCAATTCGAGCAGTGATTTTACCAGCCCCAAAACGATCATCAATTCCAGCAGTAATTGCAATTGCATTCATACCACGTTCTTTATAATTATATAAAGCTTGCAATAATTGGGTTGATTTCCCTGAATTCATGGCTGAATATTTGAAATATAATGAGGTCATTTTTATTAATCCTTTGCTGGAATTGAAAATATATCTAAATTATAGATATTAAATGGTCTACCGCGATTTTTTCTATTAACTTGAGGCATCAAAAAGCCAGCTTCTTTAATGTTTTCATTAAAAGTAACTCTTCCTATACCTGGGCTAGATAGGAATTTTTGATATGCTTCTTGTTGCATTATAATTATAGGCTTGTTTTTCTTATCACGCTTAATTTGCCCTTTTATTATATTGGCAAAAGGCATAATTGCAAAACCTTGCCCTTTTACCTGTCTATTCCCATAGGTTGTTGCAAGATAGATTTTATTATTTTGTTTTATTAAACTACTATTGCTTAAAGATGTCATGTTTTTGCCAAAATAGGGCGCGTCATTTTTGTTAACTAATGTATTAATATAAGACCAGCTTCGCCCAAGATTGGTTGATGCAATTAGAATTGTTCTATCTGGGTGATATGGCTCAATATATGCAGTTAAAGTCATGAATATAACTCCACCAGCATATAGGGCACTTGGATCAGAATAATATTTTATATCGGCCAAGCTCTTATCTAATCTATTTAATTTCAAAGCAACATTATCATTATATGGCTTAACTGGAAATTCATTATTAGTACCAAATAGCTTAACTTCATTTGACCATCCCTCAGATGGATTAGAAGATGATTTATAGACAATTATGCCATATTTCCGAGCATTTGCAATTTTACCATCCCAAAAATATTTATAAGCATATGCTTTCCATTCACGTCCTGTATCTTTTGGAGTATGGATTATAGTTGGTTGCTCATATCGCCACATTCCTTCAAGCCCCTTGGCAAACATATCAGATGCTTGATTGGAGGTTAGGACTTCGCCATTTTTAGTTTGAAAAACTGTTGCTAGCTTTTTCCAGTTTTTACCACCATCAAAACTTGATGCAAGATGTGAGCTAATTCCATCAAAAGAGTTCTTCTTAATATGTTGGCGAGTTACTTTATTATCACTATTGGTATATAATGATGAATAGATCATATATGCTTGTTTAGTTACGGGATCATATTCGATATCAGGATCATATATCCCAAGTTTGCCATTTTCGCCTTCAACCGATATGTAAGGCGGGCCACCACCAAAAGAATCTGCAACCATATTCAACCCACCACCAGCAACTTTTACAATAGTTATAATTATAAATATTGTGCTAGCTGCGATAATGATTTTTTGAATATAGTTTAATTCTTTGAGCATATATTATCTTTTAAGCGGCTTTTGGAAGATCGATCTCAAGGATCGGCATATTAAAATCATATGAAATTTCGCCATCATCTTCATCTTTATAGATAAGCCCAATAAATTCACCGCCCATTAATACTTCAACAGAATCATTAACTTCTTTTCTTTTCTTTAAAGTAAGCTGTTCTGTGTTAAATTTAACTCTTAGATATGCTTGAATACGTAGAATTTCTGATTGTTCCATTTGATGATCTCCTATTTTTATAGATATATTTTTTATAAATAAATTCTACATTTTTTAAGGAGCATATCCAAGCCTAATTTTAAATTAATTAAAAACTGATTTAAATGACCAAGATTTTCTATCTGGTATTGGCATGTTATCGGTATTTCTTTTTTTGGTAAGGGCTAGTAACATTCCCATGCCAATCCCAAGGGCTAACATTGATGAACCACCGTAACTTATGAAGGGTAGGGTCATTCCTTTGGCTGGCATTAATCTTAAGGATGAACACATATGAACCAAAGTTTGTAAGGTGAATTGGGTTAAAATACCACTGACGGCGAGGATTACGAATAAATCTTTGCTGTCATAAATTCTGGTTAAAGTGCGGATAAGAATTGCAATGAATAATGCCACTATTATCAAGGTTAGAATTAATCCAAGCTCTTCACCGGCAACGGAGAATATAAAATCTGCATGGGCATCAGGTAGATTTTTTTTAACTTCACCTTGGGCAGGGCCAGTTCCAAATAATCCACCCTTGCTAAATGCTTCCAATGATTTTTCTACTTGGTAATTATCGCCAGTAGATGGATCAAGGAATCTATCGATACGGCTGGCGACATGGGGGAACATGGTATAGGCCATGAAAATCCCAATTATCCCTAAAACAACCATCCCTAAAATCAAGCTCATCGATAGACCAGATAGAAATATTTGAACACCAAAAATTGCGGATAGGATAACGGACATTCCGAAATCAGGTTGCATTAAAAACGTAAATATTATTGAGATGAATATCACAGATGCAATTAACCTGCCTGGAAATTTTGCATCATATTGTCTCTTGGCAATTAACCAAGCAGCAGTCACTGCAAAAGCAGGTTTGGCGAATTCTGATGGCTGAATTGAAAAGCCAAATAAATGGATCCATCTCGTAGCTCCCTTAATCTCTGCCCCAATAAATGGCGTGATTAATAAAGCTCCAAAACAGCCGATTAACATTAATGTTGCCAATCGCCAGATCATCTTGCGGTTCATCATTGAAATTAAAAACATTGCAATTAAGGATGGGATTAAGAATATCAAATGTTTATAGACGAAATGAAAGCTATCGAGTCCAATTCTATTGGCAACTGGTGGGCTGGCAGAACTTACTAGAAAACAGCCAAATAATATTAAGATTAATATGGCGGTTAAGGTAAATCTATCAATTGTCCACCACCATAATCCTAATATTGACCTATCTGTTCTGGTGAAACTGCTATCCATCTAATTCTTCCACTAGATGAATAAAGTCATCGCCGCGTTTTTCAAAGCTTGGATATTGGTCAAAACTTGCGCAAGCAGGGGAGAGTAGTATTACCACATCTTCATTATCATTTTTCGCCATATTATAAGATTGTGAAATTGCGTTTTCCATTGTCTCAGATTTCGTGTTTTCTACTTCTTGGTCATCTAACCATTTGGCAAAACTATTTGTTGCATCACCAATTAGAAAACAATGTTTTATATGATCAAGATAAGGCTCAATATCATTAAGGCCGTCTTCTTTTTCTAAACCGCCTAAAATCAAATAGATGTCATTATATGTTTTAATTGCCTTGGATGCGGCTTCAGCATTGGTGGCTTTGCTATCATTGATAAAGGTAATATTATCAATTTTCTTTACCAATTGTTGGCGATGTTCCAAACCTTCAAATGATTGCATTGATGCGTGAATATTATTACCATCTTGACTGTAAAAATGGCTAGCGATTACGTAACAAATAGCCGCATTTTGTTGGTTATGTTGCCCTTTTAAACGCTCTAAATTATATAAGATTAATTTGCACTTTTTAACATTATCGTGAAGCACGCCTTTTTTATCAATATAAATACCATTATCAATATCTTTTGAATATGAAACTGGAATTGCTGAGTTGTGCTCTTCATATATTTCTTGGCAGATTAAATTATCAATTCCGATAATTAGATTATTGCTAATGATTTTTTCTTTGGCTTTAATGTAACCTACCATACCACCATGTCTATCTAGATGATCGGGAGAGATGTTTAAGATAACTGAGATATCAGGTTTAAAACTTGGGCATAAATCAAGCTGATATGATGACATTTCAATTATATATGTTGCATCATTTTCATCGGGTAGGGATAAAATTGCATTACCAATATTGCCGCCCATATATGATTTAATCCCAAGATCATTTAAGACATGATTTGTCAAAGCAGTCGTGGTGGATTTTCCGTTTGTACCAGTAATACCAATTGTCTTAGCATATGGTTTAACGCGGTGAAATAGTTCAATATCACAAATTATCTCAATATTATTTGCTCTGGCAAGTTCAACAATTCTATGCGGTTCTGGATGAGTTAGGGGTATTCCAGGGGCTAATATAACAATTCCAACCGCATCCCAATTATCATTATCTGGATCCATGATGGAGATATTTCTATCAAGTTTTACTTTAGCAACCTGATCCTTACTGTCATCCCAGATAAAAGTTCTTAATTCTGAATTCCTACAAGCCTCAATGGTTGCAATACCAGATCTTGCAAGCCCAACTACATATATTGCCTTGCCGTTTAATTCTTTTTTATATGCAGATAGATCAATCATTTTACCTCAATTTCAAAGTCGATAAGCCAATTAGGGCAAATACAAATGCAATTATCCAAAAACGAATAACCACCGTGGTTTCCGCCCAGCCTTTTTTCTCAAAATGATGGTGGATTGGAGCCATTAAGAAAATTCGTTTTTTGGTTAATTTATATGATCCGACTTGTAAGATTACAGATAATGTTTCAATTACAAATAAACCACCGATTATCCCAAGGACTAATTCATGTTTGGTAATAACACTTATTATCCCAAGCGCGCCACCTAATGATAATGATCCTGTATCACCCATGAATACTTGGGCAGGTGAGGCATTGAACCATAGGAAACCTAAACCAGCTCCAATTAAAGCACCACAGAATACCGTAATTTCACCTGCGCCTGATACTGATGGGATATATAAATATTCTGCAAATTCTGAATGCCCAACAAGATAAGCAATTATTCCAAAACAAAATGCTGCAATCACTACTGGCATAATCGCAAGTCCATCTAAACCATCGGTTATATTAACTGCATTGGCACAACCAACCACAACCAAGATCGCAAATGGTATAAAGAAATAACTTAAATTAATAAGAGTATTTTTCAAAAATGGTAATGATAGCCAGTTTTCTAAACCATCACCCATTTCACAGCCAATAAAGTAGATCGCAATACCTGCAATTAGAAATTCTAGAAATAATCTCTTTTTACCAGATAATCCATCGGGGCTATTGCTAGTTAGTTTTTTATAATCATCAATAAAACCAATTAAGCCAAAGCCAAGAAATACCAATAATGTCATCCACATATAAACGCTGGTAATATCAACCCAGATTAAGGTGGATACAGTTACTGAGAATAAAATCAACAAACCACCCATAGTAGGTGTGCCTTGTTTTTTGAAATGAGTTTCAGGACCATCAGATCTAATCGGTTGTCCAGATCCTTGTTTTGATTTTAACCATCTAATAAATGCAGGGCCAATAATTAAGCTAATTAATAAAGCAGTTAAAATTGCTCCGCCTGTGCGGAATGTAATATATTGAAACAGGTTGAATATCTGATATTCTTCAACCATTGGGTATAAAATATTATATAACATTCTTAATTAGCCTTTGCTTTTAGTTTGTTTTTCTGGATATCTTCGATGGCATCTACTATATATGCCATACGACTACCTAATGATCCTTTAACCAATATTACATCGCCTGGTTTTAGCTCATTTATTATAATTTCAGATAGCTCAGTACTTTTTGCAGCATAACCACCCTGCCATAATTCAGGTAATTTATTATACATCGCCTCCATTAATGGGCCACAAGCAAATAATAAATCTGTTTTGGCATGCAGCGCGATATTGGCCAGCTTTTCATGTTCATCAGCACCTTTTGCACCAAGTTCCAACATATCACCCAATACTGCAATTCTTCGGCCAGATGCTTTTGGTTCAACCATAGATAATACAGTTAAAGCCGCATTCATTGATGCTGGACTAGCATTATAACTTTCATCAATAATAGTTATTGGCTCTTCTCCGGCTTCGATTTCAATGCTTATTCTGTTACCACGTCCTTCGATTGGTTCGGAATTTTTAATAGCTTCGATTGCTTGATCTAAGTCTCCACCAGCTATATTTACAGCAGCTAGGCTTGCCAAACTATTCATTACGATATGTTTTCCAGGGATCGATATTTTATATCTATATTTCTCACCATTAATGCTAGCCTTTGCTCTGCTACCATCTGATGCCAATTTACAAGATAGCAAGATTGCATCCGCTTCTTCATCTTCACCAAAGCTAATTATATTGGTTAGACCAGAATTTACAGCTGCTTTTTGCAGCCTTTGATAATGTGGGTTATCAATATTTAGAATCGCAGTTCCATCTTTATCCATGCCAGTAAATATTTCAGCTTTTGCATCGGCAATTTCATCAACTGATTTAAAATGACCAATATGGACTGGCTCAATTGTGGTGATTAATGCAATATCAGGTCTAACTTGCTTTGATAATTCGGTAAGCTCGCCTTTATTATTCATTCCCATTTCAAATACTGCAAATTCAGAATCCGCTGGCATCAACGCCAAGGTTAAAGGCACTCCCCAATGATTATTATAACTTTTCTGGCTAACATGAGTTTTCCCAGAAGGAGATAGAGCAATTGATAACATTTCTTTTGTACCAGTTTTTCCAACCGATCCAGTTACTCCAATTATTTTAGCTTTAGTTCTAGCTCGGGCAAATTGTCCAAGATCAATTAAAGCCTGCATAGTATCTTTAACTTCCAAATAAACCATATCTTCTGGCATGTCTTCGGTAATTTTATGAACCATACATACAGATGCACCAGATTTTTTTGCTTGGGTAATATAGTCATGACCATCAAGGCTTGGACCTTGTAAGGCGATAAATAAATCACCTTTTTCTAAGCTTCTAGTATCGATAGATATTCCAGTTGCTAACCATTCTTGTGTAGACTTACCAGAGGTTGCTTTTGCCGCGTCTTTTGACGTCCATAAAATTTGTTTATTGCTCATATTGCTTTTTTTACTTCTTCTACATCATCAAAGGGAATTATTTCATTACCGATAATTTGACCTTGTTCATGGCCTTTACCAGTAATCACCAATATATCACCCTTTTTTAATTCATTTACGGCATGAATGATAGCTTTTTTTCTATCCGCAACTTCAATTCCTTTCGGACAGGCTTTTAATGCAGATTTTCTAATCTTGGCTGGGTCTTCTGATCTTGGGTTATCATCAGTTACGATGATAACATCGGCTAGATCATTAGCTGCTTTCCCCATTTCAGGGCGCTTACCTTTATCTCTATCGCCACCACAGCCAATGATTGTATGGAGCTTTCCTTTGGTATGCGGCCTTAAGGCTTTTAATACATTAACTAAGCCATCTGGAGTATGAGCATAATCAACATAAATTGCAGCTCCATTTTTTGAGCCCGCATATTCCAAGCGCCCACGTACTGTTTGTAATTTTTCCAAAGCTGTTACCGATTCCATATGATGGGCAGGGTTTTCTAACTTTTCTGATAATACTAAACCTAAGGCACATAAGGCATTATATAATTGAAACTCACCAATTAATGGGATCTCCATTTTATATAATTCTCCTAAGACCTTTAATTCAACATATTGACCGCTTGGTAGGGCTTCTCTTTTAACGATATTGATATCCAAACCTTTATAGCCATAGCTTAAAACTTTTTTACCATTATCATCACAAATTTGCTTAAATTCTTTAAATTCTGGGACATCAGCATTTAAAATTGCAACTCCATCATTTTCTAAAATTTCAGAGAATAATCTCTGTTTGGCTAATTTATAATTCTCCATGGTTTTGTGGTAATCCATGTGATCTCGAGTTAGGTTGCTAAAACCAGCGGCTTTAATTTTAACGCCGTCTAACCTATATTGATCTAAACCATGACTTGATGCTTCCAAGGCGATATGGGTCACACCAGACGCTTCCAATTCTTTTAATTCATTATGCAGGGTTACTGGATCGGGAGTGGTCAAAGATCCAGCTTTATTAATAATACCGGGTGCATCAACACCAATAGTTCCAAGTGATGCCGCAGTTCTATTCATTCTCTGCCAGATTTGTCTGGTGAAATGAGCAGTTGATGTCTTACCGTTTGAACCCGTAATTGCCACGATAAATTCAGGTTGGTAGGAATAGAATTTAGCAGTTATTTGGGCAAAGACAAGTCTTGGATTTTCAGTTTCAATTACAACAATCTTCGATAAATCAACTTGCAGGGGCATGCCCTCTTTAAAAGATTTGTCAGATTTGGAGGCAATTATCGCAGTGGCACCTTTTTCAATTGCATCCATGATAAATTTACCGCCATCAGTTTTCTCACCCGATAATGCTGCAAATATAAATCCAGGTTCTACTTTTCTTGAATCTGCAGTTAAGCCCTGTATCTCCATTTTTTCAGCAGTAAAATCATTATCAATTTTAATAGTTTTTATATCTTTAATTAGCTCGGAAAGAAGCGTCATGTTTTTTTCCTTTATGTAGAATGTTATTTAATTTGTTATTTAAGATTGGTGCAATATTTAAAATTGGCGCCATTTTCTCAATTGTTTTACCAACAACGGGAGCTCCTGTCCAACCACCAGTCGCGTAACCCCAGCTTTTTTTATGACCGATAGGCTCATCAAGAATTGCAAGTATTATATATTGGGGATCATTAATAGGAAACGCTCCGATGAAGGAGGATAATAATTTCTTATCACTATATTTTCCATTGATAACTTTATTCGCAGAACCAGTCTTGCCACCGATACGGTAACCCTCAACCTTGGCTTTACCCCCAGATCCTCTCTCATCAACTACATTTAACTCCATTATTTGGCGAATATATTCTGAGGTATCTTCGGAGATTACTTGATTTTCGGTATTGGTGATTATTGAAGAAATTGCATCATGTTCAGACTTAACAAAACTTGGATCAAGCAGATATCCACCATTAACCATAGCCGCCATTGCTCGCACCAGATGTAATGGAGTTACTGATATTCCATGCCCATATGAAGTTGTTAATGTATCAACATTTCGCCATGGATTTGGTAATCTTGGCTTGGCTTTTTCAGGGAGCTCAGTATTTATATAATCAGTAAATCCGATCTTTTTATAAAATTCTAGAATTTTTTCCTTACCAGTTTCCTCTGATATTAATGCGGTTCCAATATTTGATGAATAGATAAATGTCTCTGGCACAGTCATTATTTTTTTCTTAGCATGGTAATCATTTATTGAGAAACGCCCTGATTTAAGTGGCTTAGTTGCATCGAATAATTGATCTTTGCGAATTGATTTTGTTTCAATTGCATTGGCAATGGTTAATGCTTTGAATGTTGATCCCATCTCAAATAAGCCAGATAGGTTATTATTAAAATATTTTATATCTTTTGGATCACCAATATGATGAGGATTGAAATCGGGTAGGGATACCATGGCAATAATTTCACCATTTTTGGCATTCATGATAATTCCAGATGCTGCTAAGGCTTTAAATTCTTTCATTTTATCAGCTAAGCTTTTATGCAGAATATGTTGTATTCTAGTATCAATAGTAAGTTTTAAATCTTTGCTATTCTCGGATAATAGATTATTAAAGCCACTCTCAATTCCTGCAATTCCTTTACCATCCATATCGGTATAACCAATAATATGGGACATTAGATTATTTTGTGGATAGATACGGCTATATTCTTCTCTAAAATCCAAACCGGGATGACCAAGTGCATTTATTGCGTAATGTTGATTAGGGCTTATTTTCCTCTTTAACCAAACGAAACGTTTATTGGATTGTAATTTTTGTAAAATTTTACCATATGGCTCTTCGGGTAATATCTTAATTAAATCATCAGCAACCTTTACAGGGTCATCGATCATTTTTGGATCAGCAAATAAAGATGCAGTTTTTAATGATGAGGCCAGCAATACACCGTTTCTATCAGTAATATCAGATCTTGCATTTACTTTTTTATCAATAGTTTTTTTCTGGTGATAATCGGCTTTATCAACTCCAAGAATGGTAAGATCGATTAGGCGCAGGGAAATTGCAAGAAAGACAAATGAAAATATCACAACAACAGTTGTGAATCTTGCATGGGCTTGGTCTATTAAACTATGTCGTTCGCCTTGGATAGTCGAACTATTAGCTTCATCTTCTTGCATAAATTCTACTCTAGAGATTCCAGTAAGGAATTAAAATCTTTAAATTGGTTTGGACTAACCCTATTATTGATTTTTTTTGGAGTATAAGCAACGGTTTTTGCTCTAAAATAAGGTTTTTTTATTGGTAAGCTGACATTAATTGGCGTTTTGATTTCTGGTTGCTCAATTTCAACTGCTGCAACCTCAATATTTTCGTCTAATATTTCAATTTCTTCAACTATTGCTAATTCCTGTAATGGATCCGGCGCAATAATTTCTGCATCATTATTTACAATCATTGCAACATCTATAACTCTTTTGTTTTCAAGATTTAACCTGTCAAAGCTAACTAAATCAATGGGCTTGGTTGCGCTATTCTTTAAATGTTTTGCCGCAAGATTTTCTAAGTTTTCAGGTTGATTTAAATAACTCCATTCAGTCTTTAATACCCTTAGATTATCTTCTTCATTAATTGTTTTCTGTTCTAATTTAGCAATTTTATTCTGGGTTTTTTGAACATTTTGACTGGTTTTAAATAAAAACCCACCTGCGATTATTGCCAAAATTAATATACAAGCTGTTGTTCTTCTAATCATTTTAATTATTCTCTTTATCTAATATTGCTGGATTATTGGTTCTTATCCCATATCTTAAACGGGCTGATCTTGATCTTGGATTTTCTTTTATCTCATCTTCGCTGGCAGTAAAGCCTTTGCGCTTAGTTACTTTAAAACTTGCTGGTTTGGGCGCTTGCAGTTCTGGCATATGTCTTGATGAATTTGCAACATCGCCAGAACATTTCTTGAAGAATTTTTTAACTCGGCTATCTTCTAAAGAATGGAATGCCACGACCACAAATCTACCATCTGCTTTCAAAATATTCTGTGATGCTTCTAATGCTTTATCTAATTCGCCCAGTTCATCATTAACTTCAATTCTTAATGCTTGAAATGTTTTGGTTGCAGGATCGGTTTTTTGGGAATGATGCCTTGGGATTACTTTATGGATTACTGTGGTAAGCTCTTTTGTGGTCTCAAACGGTTTTTCTAATCTTGCCCTTACGATTGCACCAGCAATTCGTCTAGATGCTCTCTCATCGCCGTTTTTAAATATTATATTGGCGATTTCTTCTTCTTCATAATCATTGATTATATCAGCCGCAGTTAAACCTTTTGAATTATCCATCCGCATATCAAGTGGTCCATCACCTTGAAAAGAAAATCCACGTTCACGATTATCAAGCTGTGGTGATGAAACACCAATATCAATTACAAACCCATCAATCTTATCTTCGATTAAATTTTCAATATTGCTGAACTCACCATGGATTGGAAATAATCTATCTGGATATTCTAATGCCATTTCTTCGGCAATTTTTATGGCAGATGGGTCTCTATCTATTGCATATACTATACAATTAGCACTATCTAATATCGCTTTGGTATAACCACCAACTCCGAATGTGCCATCTACATATATTTCATTATCTTGTGGTTTTAATGCCTCTATTACTTCGGGCAGCATAACTGGGTAATGGGATTTAGAAGTCATTTATTTACTTCCCCCAACTCCTGGTATAGTTAATCCTTTATCTTGGACATTTTTACGAGCTTCTTGTACTCGATTTTCTAAATCTTCTGGGTTCCAGATTTGGAATTTCTTGCCTAAGCCAACAAAAGCAGCTTTCTCATCAATTCCACATAAATCACATAGATCTTTTGGCAACATAACTCGACCATCACCGTCAAATGGTAATTGTCTTGATTCCGCAAATATTGCAGTTGTTAGATCATCTTGGTTTTCAGAGAATAGATCAAAACTATCTAATCTTTCTGATAAACCTTCCATATAATCAATTCCAAAACCTTCTAGGGCATTATGAGTATTTGATTTAAAGATGATTATGCCTTGGAATGATTGTTCTGATAAGCTGGCACGGAAAGTCGCAGGGACAGAAATTCTTCCCTTTTTATCTAACTTATTTATAAAAGTTGATAAAAATAAACCCATTTGCCTTTAACCACCGTTATCTTAATTCTTGTTAAAGTAACGGGGGATTGCTCCCCCATCACATCGATTATTGTTCTCGCCTTTTTTTGGCTTTTTTTATTAGCTCCGCAGCAATTGATAGCCTTAGATGATCTTTGATAGACCTTGTTTTTTTGTTGCAACGCAATATTCAGTAATGCTCCGCTTCGATGATTATCCAGCTGGATTCTTTAAAGCCTCTTTATGGGCTCTTTTGTAACCAAGTGGTATCTAATGGGATAGCATGGGATTTCATGGTTTGTCAATTAAAAAACAATAAAAACCCAATGTTTTTCAATGGGTTGATTCAAGTTTGAGCAATTGCTGAAATTCAACAATCGTTATTTTTAAATGGGTTAGCAGGGGTATGATAGGTTAAGTTCTATTTATGTTCTAAATAAAAAAATATGAAATTAAAATTTTAATTG
>CALDHH010000098.1 GCA_937941575.1 uncultured Alphaproteobacteria bacterium
AATTAAAAAAAGAGCCCTTATAAAAACATATAGGGGCTCTTTTTTATTTATCTATATAATAAATATTATTTTGATCTAGCTTCTTTTGTTGGAACTGCTTTGGATTCTTGGTCGCGTAAAACGTAACCTCTACCCCATACTGTTTCAATACAACCATCACCATCATTTGCCTTAGCTATTTTTTTACGTAGCTTACAAATGAATACATCAATAATTTTTAATTCTGGCTCATCCATTCCACCATATAAATGGTTAAGGAAGATTTCTTTGGCCAAAGTTGAACCTTTTCTTAATGATAGAAGCTCAATTATTCCGTATTCTTTACCAGTTAAATGTAGTGGAGCGCCATTAATTTCAACAGTTCTTGAATCAAGATTTACTGATAATGGACCTGTCTCGATAATGCTTTGTGAATGTCCCTGACTACGTCTTACAATCGCTTGTATTCTTGCCATTAATTCACGTTTATCGAATGGTTTTGTTAAATAATCGTCAGCTCCGAAACCAAGTCCTTTAATCTTATTATCTAGCTCTGATAAACCAGATAGGATTAAGATAGGTGTTTCGATTTTTGCTGCACGTAGGTTTTTAAGAACGTCATAGCCATCCATATCAGGAAGCATTAGATCTAGAATAATAATATCATATTCATAGATTTTACCGATTTCAATACCATCTTCCCCAAGATCTGTAACATCAACAATATAACCATCAGATTTAAGCATTAATTCAATACTTCTGGCTGTCGATTTGTCATCTTCTACTAATAAAACGCGCATGTTATTTTCCCTTTTTTGTACTTTTTTGTTATCTAAAAATAATTAACTAATCTTAACAAATCTTAACGAAAAAGGTTAATATTTATTTAAGATTAGCAATTAATTAACTAATTGGTTAAAATAATTAATGTAAATTTTAATCGTTTTAGGGGTAATAAAATTGGTACCATATATAAAAAAACTAGAAGAATGTATCGGTAACGCCTTAGATTATAAGCTCTTTGGTCGTGTAACCAAGATATTGGGTATGCTAGTTGAAATCGGCGGAGTCGAGCGAGAATTATCAATTGGCAGTATTTGCCATTTAACTCCCAAAGGTCACAAAGTGATTCCCTGTGAAGTCGTTGGATTTCGAGAGAATCACGCGTTATTAATGCCATTTGATAGTTTGGATAATGTAGGGCTTGGTTGCCAAGCTCAAATATTAACTAATTCTCCAGTGATATATCCAAGCAATAAATGGTTAGGTCGAGTAATTAATGCATTTGGTGAACCAATTGATGGCAAGGGTCCATTAATTGATGGCGATTTGGGGATTCCATTAAAGAACACCCCACCACCAGCTCATAGTCGTAAGAGATTAGGTGCCAAACTAGATTTAGGTGTCCGTGCTATCAATAGTTTCTTAAGCGTCTGTGAAGGGCAAAGAATGGGTATATTTGCAGGATCAGGTGTCGGTAAATCAGTTTTAATGTCAATGTTAAGTAGATATACCTCAGCAGAGGTTAGCGTTATTGGCTTAATCGGTGAACGTGGACGAGAAGTACAAGAGTTCTTGGAAGATGATTTGGGAGAAGAGGGTTTAAAGAAAAGCGTTGTAATCGTATCAACCTCGGATGAATCTCCATTAAAACGAAGACAAGCTGCATATATGACTTTGGCAGTATCAGAATATTTCCGTGATACTGGTAAACAAGTTCTATGCATGATGGATTCCGTGACCAGATTTGCAATGGCGCAAAGAGAAATTGGATTATCAGCAGGAGAACCACCAACAAGTAAAGGTTACCCACCAACAACATTTACCGAACTTGCCAAATTATTGGAGCGAGCAGGACCAGGAAAAGATGGACAAGGTGATATTACAGGAATATTCTCGGTTCTAGTTGAGGGGGATGATCATAATGAGCCGATTTCGGATGCTGTGCGTGGTATTATTGATGGGCATATAACTTTGGAACGTGCGATTGCTGATAAAGGTCGCTACCCTGCGATAAATATCTTGCGTAGTGTTTCAAGATCGATGCCAAAATGTTTAAATGAAAGCCAAGCAGAATTGGTAAGATCAGCCAGAGAAATATTATCGACCTATGAAGATATGGAAGAATTAATAAGATTAGGTGCATATAAACAAGGGAGTGATCCAAAAGTGGATAGGGCGGTTATGCTATATCCAGCCTTAGACGCATTTCTAAGCCAAAAACCAGATGAGCAAACAGGGCTTGATGAAGCATATGAGATATTGGGAAATATTGTTAATTACGGCTTAGAGCAAGAAAGCGAAGCTGAATAATGGCTGGCGATCTATCCACGTTAATTCGGTTGCATAAATACGAGCTAGATGAAAAAAAACAGGCTCTGGCCGAAATCTATGAAGAGCTGGCAGTTAAGAATAAAGAAAAACAAGTAATCATAGAAAAAATGGAATTTGAAAAATCGATGATTAATAATGTGGGTGAAGTGCATTTTACTTTATCTGGCTATATCGAAAAAGTATCTCAGCAAATAAAAGCTATCGATGCCGAGGCCATGGAGATCGAAAAAAGAGCTGAGATCGCAAAAGATAAAATGTTAGATAGCTTTAGCGAGCTTAAAAAATACGAAATGACCCAAGCTGAACGAGATAGAATAGAAGAAGAAAAACAAAAATATAAAGAAACCTTAGAGCTAGATGAAATCGCCCTAGAAGGCTTCCGTCGGAATAAAGAATAACCCTTGACATAGGTTGGAAAACGAATTATGTTTAAAAAAACTAATGAACTATGTTTAAGGAATACTGAGATGGATAATAAAGATTTAGGAAAAGTATTTAATGTGACTAAGGAAAGAGTAAGCTTAGCAACTAAGGCTTATAATCAATCAATTAGTGATTTGAATGCTACAATTACTGATATCCGTGAAAAAGTTCAAGGAAGTAAATCAGAAGATGCTTTTGATGATGCTGTTATTTCTGTCGATCTTATTATTGCCAATAATAAAATGGTTTTTCTAGCTGGCTTAGTAGAAAAAAGACATGATTTAGGTGAGTTAAGAAAAGAAATGAGTAGCGGTAATAAAGATTTATCTGTTATTGAGGAAGCTATATTAGAACTGAATTCAGGAATGGCTAATTCTTTAGAAGAACAGACAGCAACAGTTAAAAAACATACAGCTTTATTAAAATCTAGAGCTGATAA
>CALDHH010000099.1 GCA_937941575.1 uncultured Alphaproteobacteria bacterium
CTGGTGCGGATACATTGTCTATCCAAGTTAGAAATGCTCCGGCTCCTGATGGTTATACTTATGATGAATTTAATATGGACTTCACTAGCAATCCAGCCACTAATAATATTAAGAATATAGAGCATATAAAATTCTCTGGTAATGATGATGGAATCACTGGAATGCATAGATCAATCACAATTGATCAAGCATCAATTCAAACCATGACCGATGAGAATAATACCCTTAGGATATCTAATGAATTTGATAGGGACACTTTAGACCTTAATATAAGTGATACAGGTTATAGCTATAGTTTTGATGTAGAAGGTAATAAAATATATCAATATGCTGATGGTACAAAATTAATAGTAGAAGATAGCGTGTCGAATATTGATGCAGCAGCTGCAATAGCGCCAACTGATAATGGTTTTACCACTGTTAGCGGTAATAATACATTAGATGAATTTATGAGTACTGGCACTGTAATAGCAAACTTCAACGTAACAGATGATGATACTATAACCTTTGGAATATCAAGTGATACATCAGGTGGAGCATTAGGGATTAATGAAAATGGAGAGATCTTTGTTAATGATCCACTAAAGCTAAACCATGACAATCTACAGAATTTCGATATATCCTTCTCTGCGTCTGATCTAGATGGAAATACTATTACTACCTCTACATATACATTTAATATAGTAGAAAGCTTTGCAGAATTTGGTCGACCTAGGCCAACTGGTCCTGATCTTGTTATCGGGGATGATACTGACAATATACTAGCAGATCCGACACCTGGGGCAAGTAACTTTGATAATCAATTATTTGTTGGATTAGGTGGCAATGACACAATAGATAGTAATGGTAGTAAAGATATTATACTTGCAGGTGATGGCAATGATACTATTAAAATCTTTGGGGATACTTTCCTGAAACTTGATGGTGGTCAAGGTAATGATATTGTTCAACTTGAATTAGATGGTAATTTCAATGGAGATTTTGTATCCGGTATTAACCAAGACAAGATAACCAATATCGAGACTATTGAGATTGAAAGCTCTGGTAGATTTGGTAATCAGAATCAAAGCTATGTATTTGATAGAGACAGCATCATTAAGATGACCGATGATGATAATATATTAACTCTGATTCATTCATCAGGTAGTGGTTTACAAGATGTTACCATTAATTCTGAAGCTGGTGCAAATTATGATGGGGCGAGTCAGACATATACTTATGCTGATGGAACTCAACTAGTAATTGATGCCTCTATTACGGATATTACAATAGCATAAAAACAGAAATATAAATCTTACTTAGATTTTGCGATCCATTCCCCTTGCCAATCTTTGGCAGGGGGAGTTTCTATATATTCTTTTATTCTGGTTGAATACATCTGGTATAATATTTGATATTTACCATTTAATATTTTCTGTAACTTATCAGATAATCTAAGTGCTTTTTTGAAATCTTGATCTCGGTATAGATTTATCATTTTATCATGCTGATCTTTAAGTTCAGTAAATTCAGTCGTACCCAAATATTCTTCATTACCAATTATTGTATAAATACGTGTTGGCTCCACCCTACCCTTAACAGTTAGTAAATCTAGCTCCAGAGCTGCGAAACCTGATATTTGTTTATATGTTTCTTCTGATATTAAAATATCGACTCCATATTCTTTTGTCTGACCTTCTAATCTTGAACCCAAATTAACTGAGTCCCCTAAAGCTGAGTAAGCAAATCTTTGCCTTGATCCCATATTCCCAACAGAACAATCACCAGTTGAGATACCTATACCAGTTCTAATTTCATGATATTTTCTATTTGATGCTTCTGCTTTTATTTTTAGTTCATCATTTATTGGCTGTAATATCTCAGCCATTTTTAATGCAGCACTACAAGCATGATTGGCATGATTATCATCATCAAGTGGTGCATTCCAAAAAGCCATAATTGCATCACCCATATATTTATCGATCGTGCCTCTATTCTCCATTATCAGCGAAGTCATTGGAGTTAAGAAATCGTTCATAACCTGAATCAATTCTTCTGGATCCATTTGTTCTGATATCGTGGTAAAATTCCTAACATCGGTGAACATGATAGATAATTCACGCACCTCACCACCAAGTTTTAATCTATCAGGATTAGACGTAAGCTCGCTCATTAAATCTTTTGATACATAATGGCCAAATGCATTATTAATCGCAGCTTTTTCATGTTCAGTTCGCAAATTATTTAGAATAGAAGACATTATGAATGTTGAAATAATAACTAGACCTGGATATACAGGGTCAAATAATAAACCATATATATTATAAAAATATAATGCTGCGAATATACAAGAAGATAATATGACCGTTACAAAAACTGATAAAGTGAATGTAGTGATAAAAGAAGCAATAATAATAATGAATAAAGCAATAAATATGGTCGCAATAAGCTCTAAACCATCAGCATATGGAAGCCTTTGAATATAATCATTGGTTAAGACTTGCTCTAATATCTCAGCATGGACTTCCACCCCTGGTAGAACTGGATCCAATGGAGAAGACCGCAAATCAAGCAAGCCAATTGCAGAAGTTCCAATTAAAACAATTTTATCTTTAAACCGATCCTTATCAAAATCTTCTTCTAATAATTTCCAAGCTGGTACATATAGGCTTTGTCTATGCCCTGTATAGTAAACCCAGAAATTACCATTTTTATCAGTTGGTATTTTATAATCTCCAACTCTTATTGATTTAATGCCATTGGCTTTTTTTGATTTAGCTCCATAATTTTCAACTTCAATTATCCTTTTATTCTGAGCAACTCTTAAAGCTTCCAAAGCTAAGGCTGGATATATCCTTTTACCAAGGCTACCGCCTGTCCCTGTATCATAACCAATTAGCATTGGTATTTTTCTAATAACTCCATCAAAGCCAGTTTTCATTATGAATGATCCATTACCAGCAGCCGATTTTGACAGTTTCTTTAGATTTGTGGCAAAATTCTTAATCTCTAACAGGAACTGAAAAGCATCTGGATCCTCGCCTATTTGCCTTATTATTGCTTTTGAAACAGGTCTTTTCCTATCACCTTCACGAGCACCAACAAAGGCAGTTACTACATTACCTGCTTTTTTTATCTCCGATGCAAATAGATCATCATTATCTGGCATATTATTTAGCAGTAACTTTAAGTCTTTCATTTCGTCCGGAAGTTTGTCTGCGATAATATTCGGTGATGTTCTATCTTGTTCAGAAAAAACAATATCAAAAACAGTAGCGGCGGCCCCCATTTCATTTAATTTTTTTGGAATTTTTGCCACAATATCGCGTGACCAAGGCCATTGACCATATTTCTTCAAAGATTCTTCATCTATATCGATAATTACGACCCCCTCAGCAGGAGATCTTGGGAAGACTTTATTATAATAATCAAATGTAGTGAATCTAAATCTTTCAATTGCACCGACATCTAGCAATCTAATAAATATAAAAAATGATAGTAATGATAATAAGACAAATATTTCAAAGCCTCTTTTTGATAATAAATTTTTCATCTGTTATCTTTCTGAGAATGCTAATCTTTTTGCACGCAATACTGGCTTTAATAGATAGGTCAAGATTGATCTTTTACCTGTGATAACTTCTGCTTCTGCAATCATACCAGAAGTTATTCTTAAAGGATTCTCCTTATCACCTAAGTAGTTTTTATCAGTTCTAATATCCACTTCAAAAAACATACTGCCATCTTGCTCTTTAATTGTGTTGGCGCTTATTCTAACCAGTTTACCCATTAATGAGCCATAAATTTGTGGATCATATGCAGTTATACTTACCCGAACATCTTGCCCTTTTTTTAAAAAAGCAATATCCGCAGGATTAACCTTTGCTCTGATCATTAAATCATCTTTTACAGGGATAATTTCAATTGCTTTTTTTGCAGGTTCAATAATACCGCCAATTGTTTTAACTGGAATTGATTGTACCACTCCATCTACTGGTGACCTAAGCTCAGTCCTACTTACTCGATCATCTGATGCTTTTACACTTTCTTCAATCGAGGATATTTTTGTTTGAACTTCGTTAAGCTCACCCAATGCTTGCGATTTAAAAGCCATCTTTTTTTCTTTTACTCTTTTACTAACAGCTCTTAACCTTGCTTCTAAACCTGATCTTGATTGTACTGAGACATTTAACTCACCTTTGATCATCGACATCTCGCGGTCAAGCTTCATTTTCTCAATCTCTGGCATTGCTCGTTTTTTTACAAGATTGGTTGCAATATTAAGCTCTTTTTTTAATAAATCTCGATTGTTAACTAATTTACTTATATTAGCCTTAACCTCATTTAAATTTGATCTAGCTTCACTTTCTTCATCTTTTAGGATTGAAATTGCATTTGATAATTCTCTTTTTCTCGAAGAATAAAGGCTATATTCATTATCTGCAATTTCAGGCACTGATTTCTTAATCTCATCTGGCATCTTAAACTCAATATCATCAGCTTCTGCTTTTAATCTAATCTGCTTTGCCTGCAAACTATACATTCTTGATTTAATTCCTCTGCCTTCCGATGCAAATAACATGTCATCAATCCGCATTAAAATTTGATCTTTCTTTACCAGATCGCCTTCGTTAACTAATAATTCTGATAATATTCCACCTTCTAGGCTTTGGACAATTTGGATATCTTGGGAAGGCATTACCTGTCCTGATCCCTTCGTTCTCTCATCCACTTTTGAATATGCAGCCCAGATAATCAGCCAGATAAAGAATGTAATTACAGAGAATAGAAATAGATTTGATGCAAAAGACGGCTTCATTTTTACCGCAGCATCCAGCTCATTCATATAAGAGATATCTTGCTTATTCATTGCTACCTCCTAATTTATCAACCATTTCTTCTCTATATTGTTTTTTTATTCTCTCATTACTAGGGACTTTAATCTCACCATTTTTAATGGCATCTAACATTTTTTCTTTTGGCCCTTCCGCAAGCAGACGACCATCATCCATCAACAAGATTCTATCAACCAAGCTTAATAGATTATTTTTATGAGTAACTAGGATAAAGGTTTTATCTTCTAAATATTCTCTTAGATTCTTAATTACCATCTCTTCTGAAAAACTATCCATGGCGCTTGTTGGCTCATCAAAAATCATGATCGGAGCATTAGTTAATAATGCTCGTGCCAAAGCAATTGCTTGTCTTTGTCCGCCTGAAAACCCCTTACCATTCTCACCTACTGGTGCGTCATATCCTAATGGGTGGCGGCTGATGAAATCATGCACCCCTGCGATTTTTGATACATATAGGATTTCTTCATCTGTAGCATCGCGCCTACCCATTATTATATTTGTTCTAACTGTGCCGCTTAATAAAGTAGTTTCCTGCCCAACATATGAAATATTCCGGCGTAGATCAGCAGGATCAATCTGCCTTATATCTGAATTATCCAGTAATACCGTACCAGATGTTGCTTCATAAAATTTTAGCATCATCTTAATCATGCTTGTCTTACCAGAGCCCGTCTTTCCAACAATCGCTAGTTTAGTTCCTGCTTTTACTTCAAAATTAATATTGTGTAAGACATTCTCTTCTGTATCTGGATATTTATATTCCGCCATATTAAAGCGGTAATTCCCTTTTAAATATGGCCTATATAAAAAATCCTTACCGACTTCTCGTTCCAAAGGAATTGCCATTACTTCATTTAAATTTTTATAAGCATCAACAGCTTGGTGATAACGATTTATCAAAGATGATACTTGTCCAATTGGTGCAATCGCTCTGCCCGCAATTAATACACAAGCAATCAAACCACCTGTGGTTAAATCTCCAGAATTAACTAAATACATCCCAATTATAATAACAATTACACTACTTAACTGTTGAGCAAAGCCAGATATATGAGTGCTTAGCCCAGAAAAAAATCTTGATCTCTGCCCCCATAGAGCCGATTTTGCAACATATTTAGTATAATCAAGGCGAAGCTTACCTTCACCCCCGATACCCTTAATGGTTTCTAAACCATTTAAGCTTTCCATTAATAAACCATGCCTTGCCCCCGCATTTTGCATTGATTTTTGTACATATTTTTTAACTGGAATCTGTAATAAAACTGTTGTTAACAAAACAAAAACATATAGAGCTAATAAAGCAATCGCAATTGGCCCGCCAATTAAATAAATAACGCCTAAGAATAATAAGGAGAATGGAAAATCAATAAAGCCAGTAACCGTAGCTGATGTAAAGAAATCACGAATGGATTCAAATTCACGTAAGCTATTTATAAACTGGCCATTCGATGATTTTTTAAAATCTAGTTTCATATCCAAAACATGGTCATATATTCGTCTTGCCAATATTACATCTGCTTTTCTGCCGGCAACATCAATGAAATAGCCACGCAGAACCTTAATCAATAAATCAAATAAATAGACCGATATAACACCAATGGTTAAAACCCAACCTGTCTCAACCGCTTTATTTGGCAAAACTCTATCATAAATATTCATGACGTATAGGGGGCTGGTTAAGGCAAAAATATTAATTAATATAGCTGCCAATATTACTTTTGAATATATGGAAGCATTGTCTTTAATTACTGACCAGAACCAATGAGTCTGTTTAACTTCTAATTTAGAATCTTGGGTTAGTTCTTTGATATATATTGAATATCCAGAATAACTAGCTTTTAATTCTTTAAAACTTAAACTAATCTCTGCATCCATTTCTGGGTCATAAATTACGTATTCTCCAGTCTTATCATTCTTATCAATAAGCACCGCTGATTTATTATCTTGTAAGATTAACACAATCGGCAATACGGAATTTGGGATTAATTTTAATTTACGTTTGATAATTTTGGCGTCAATACCGGCTCTATTCGCAGCCAAGCAAAACATATTTGGTAACATCAAGCCATCATCAAATGCCAAACCAGATTTTAATGAATGAATTGAACGAGTTCTACCAAAATGTTTAGTGATATACACAAGCGAAAGCAATAAACCATCTTTGTTGGATGGCTTTGAAGAATCTTGTTTTATTTCAATATCTTGCTCTTCACTATTAACCACTTATCTTAAATCCTTATTTTACATTTAGATTTGATGATAAATCACCCATTGCTGCCAATACTGCGTATTTTGATTTCTGTATACCGTGATATGAATTCACCCTTGCTATACTCGATTGTAGCAATTTATTTTCTGCATTAATAATCTGCAATAAGCTGATCGAACCGCCTTCATATTTATCATTTACATTATCTAAAATATTTTGATTTTTATCTTCTCGGCTTAAGTTGTTTTTATATTGTTTGGCAAAGTTATCTAGATTGATATAGTTTTTCTTAATATCTTTTTCTAATGAATATCTCTCTGCATTATAACTAGCCTTTGCTTCTTCCCTGAGCTTCATTGATTTTTTAATTCTAGCAGTATATCCGCCACCCAAACCAAATTCCCAAGAAGCTTGAACCATTGCTTTTGAACTTCTACTTTCACCACCAGCATTATCTTGTTGATCACTTTCAGTATGCGATAATTCTGCATTAATCTTTGGTGAAATCTCTGCCCTTAATGCTTTCGTATCCAATTCATATGCTTTAATTAACTCGTCTAATGAAGATAATCTGGCATTATTAGCCAAAGCATTATTTATTGCTCCATTAGCATTCTTTGGCAAATTATCTGAAAGACGATCTTGCTCAGAAACTTTTAAATTACCCTTTGGCTTCGTTCCTGTAATTTCAAAATACTCAGTTTCTGCATGGAATAAGTCTTTCTCATATTCAAGCTTTGTACTTTCAAGACTTAATATTGACTCTTCCGCTTGCATTACCTCTGCTAAATCAACAACTCCATCATTAAATAGCTCCTGTATTTTATCTTTTTTGGCTTGAGCTGATATAATTGATTTATCAATCATCGATAAAATACTTCTAGATTTGATAATCAATAAATGGATATCAACTGCTTTCAGACCAAGTTTCTCAACATTTTCTTTCAAATCAAACTCAGCTGACTTTTTTCTCAGTTTTGCAGCATCTAATTTTTTATAAACTTTCAAACCATCAAATAATGGCTGATTGATATAAAATCTTGCATCGCCAGTATATGTTTTTACCTGCCGGCCTAAATTCCCACGAGTGGTATCATTATTAACCCGCTCACCACCAAAACCACCATTAAAGCCCATGGTTGGAAACATCTCTGATTTTGCTTCTTTAACTTCAAATTCTTTTTCACCTAATCTAGCTTTCGCTGAATTAATAGATGGGTGATATTTAATAGCCATCGACACAGTATCCGAGATACTAGTCGCAAAAACTACATTCGCACCAGACATATATAATGCTGTAAACACACCAATTAATATTTTATTTTTCACTTTTCTAAGCCCCAGATTAAAAACAATTAACTATTATTCCAATTATTAACTTCGCAAATAATAATTAACGTTAAGTTAATCTGTTGCTAGATTTGACTAAAAAATTAACTATATCGATTGCATATAGCTAATTTGAAGTAAAATCGAACCTTTACTTGTTCCCAAAAGCAATTTATTATTCGACTTTAAATTTGAACAATACATAAACAAAAACTGGGAGACATCTAAATGCGCGTTACACAAAAAGTAAGAAAGATTCTTAAAAACTATGAGAGCGATAATATTGGAACAAAGACCAATCTTGCTCGCATCTTAATGCATGGTAAATTGGCAGGTACAGGTAAATTAGTAATCTTACCAGTCGATCAAGGTTTCGAACATGGTCCAGCCAGAAGTTTCGATTCTAATCCAGCAGGATATGACCCACATTACCATCACGGTCTAGCCGTTGATTCTGGATGTAGTGCATATGCAGCTCCACTTGGATCATTGGAAGCAAGCTCTGATACATTCGCAGGTTCTGTTCCAACTATATTAAAAATGAATAGCTCAAATTCACTATCATCAATCAAAGATCAAGCAATCACATCATCAATTGGCGATGCGTTAAGACTTGGTTGTTCGGCAATTGGATTTACAGTATATCCAGGTTCAGAACATGTACTTGAAATGTACGAAGAAATTCGTGAATTAACCGAAGAAGCAAAATCAGTTGGCTTAGCCGTTGTATTATGGTCATATGCCCGTGGTCCAAATATCTCCACAGAAGGCGAAACTGCTGTTGATATCATCGCATATGGTGCCCATATGGCAGCATTATTAGGTGCCCATATTATCAAGGTAAAATTACCGTCTGATCATCTTGAATTACCAGAAGCAAAAAAAGTATATCTAGAAAATAAAATCCAAATCTCAACCCAAGAAGACAGAGTAAGGCATGTAGTCCAATCATGTTTCAACGGTCGCAGAATGGTTGTGTTCTCTGGTGGCGGAAAAAAAGGCGAAGACAGCGTCCTTCAAGATGCAAGAGACATATATGCAGGTGGCGGTAACGGTTCCATCATCGGTCGTAACAGCTTCCAAAGACCAAAAGAAGATGGCGTTAAAATGCTAAACGAAATCATGGAGATTTATAAAGGTAGATAATATCTAATCTTTACTCAACAAACCCAAAAAAGCCCCTATATTAATTTATAGGGGCTTTTTTTATTTAATAAAACTAATCTTCCAAACTTATCCCTGCATTTAGATATTCTATAGAAACTAATGCTCTATACCAAATTAATAATAGCCCAAATTGATGCTTAGGTGGAAGCCCTTTAAAATTATCCTCTTCAAATCCACTGATTCTTTTTATAATATTATTTAACTTCTCTTTATCGTCTGAGTCTAATTCTTTGTAGAACTTTTTTAGTTCCTGATCCCCTACTATTTCTTTTCGATTATGGGCTACCCTATTTCTCATCTCTTGTAGCATTTTAGGGGATCTAATAAGACTTTTGTTCCGGTTACAATTATCTTTGTCTTTTATAATTAGGTCTCCTAATATGTGTAACTTCTGCTTAAATTCTAATCGAATTCCCTTAACTTTCACTATCCCCCCATAGTATAAATTGATAATAGCATCGACACATTCTTCAATAATTAAGAAAGATTCTATGATAAGATGCCTATTATTTTTACAATTTTCAAGAGCATCTTTTATCTCATTATTATTAATTAATTTAACATCTATTTCTCTATTTATTTCAACTATTACTTTCATTAAAATTTTCCTATCTTCCAAAACCCATTGCCTGAACATCCGATATATTTTCTGAGCCAGTGATTAACATTACCATTCTATCTATACCGAATGCGATGCCGCTTACTTCGGGCATCCCGTGTTCTAATGCTTTGACTAGATTATCGTCGCTGGGCATTTTTATTCCGTATAGTTTTTGGCGGAGTTTTTCTTCTTCTTTGAATCTTAGATCTTGTTCGATGGGGTCAGTTAGCTCACCATATGCATTGGCGAGTTCTAGCCCACAGATAAATAACTCAAATCTTTCTGCAAATCTTGGATCAGATGATTTTGGCTTGGATAATGCAGCCATTGATATTGGGTAATCATATATTATTGTTGGA
>CALDHH010000100.1 GCA_937941575.1 uncultured Alphaproteobacteria bacterium
ACAAGAATCCAGCCTAATCTTGGCAACATTAGTAAAAAAATACCAATTCACCCCAAAACCAAACCATACTCCAGAACCAGTGGGTAGAATTACTATCCGTCCAGAGAATGGGGTTTATGTTTCGATGGTTGATAGGGTTTAATTAGGGATAATTAGGCTTAAAACGTAGGCTTATTCCTAGCAGAAGGTTTTGCTCCCTTAAATTGCTGAGTGTCACCGAATTTTTGGCTGATAAGGGCTTTAATTTTATCCGTTACTTCGTGAAAACTATCTGCAGATAAATTGAGCCCTTTTAAATAATCTACTTTTGATAATTTACCTAATCCTTTCATATAAGATGGGTCTAAAAGAGCCTTAGGAGGATTATAATTGTCATAGGCATTAATGCGCCTCTCCATTCTTTCTTTTTTATTAATAGACATAGTGTCATAAACTTCTTTATACTCAGTATTAGCAAACCAAAAAGATATAAAAGATTGCTTAGCAGCACCACTTTTAATGGCATCATGCCCAGTTTTTTTATTTATCTCAACCGTTTTTTCATATATAAATTTATTTGGATCTGAAAACTCACTCCAAGCTTTATTATCTCCTAACATTCTCATTTTATAACATATCTCTAAAGCATTAGATTGAGCATCTGCCTCAAGCATTGAATAGAAATAACAAAAATTTTCAGCAGAACCATTCACAGGCATTTCAGCAAACCCATTATTAAATTGTTTTAAATGCCAAGCTTCATGTAATAATATACCTACCAACCTATCTTCACTCACCTTTTTATTTAAATATATAGTATTAGCTATAATATTAGGCTGATTGTTTTTTCCAATATTTGTATAATCATATCTAGCATCATATTCACCACCCCAATTTTCATTAGTATCTTTAATAATTATCTTCGTATTCTTAGATTCAATATAATCCATTAAATCTTTTCCCTCTGGGACTGCGGAGATACGTTTTTTTATTCTATCAATTTTTTCTTGATCTGGGTTTTCTAAGCTTTTAGTTAATATTTCTAAGCCCATTGATAGGAAATCAGAATTACTTGTTCCTGATTTAGGTGAATCTTTTGCCTTATTATCTTGTTCGTCTAAGAATTTGCTAGCTAATTCAGCTGCTTTAATTGCTTTTTGAAAAAATCCTGACAAATTTAATACTCCTGTAAATTTATAAATAAAATAATAAATACACTATATGTACTGTTTTAGAATATGTCAAGATTTATTTCTGTAAAATCTGTTAGTAGCTAAATGGTAAGACTTTATATTTAAATCCAGCTAGGCAGAATCCGCTGTTATAGATCTCTGGGACACAGGTTACATATACGCCTGCTCTTTTATAGCTAAGCTCTACCAATGGGTAGGCAACGAATACAAAGTCGTTTTTTTCTCGGCCTTTTGATGCTTTTGGGTAGCCGTTTTGAACACCGAATTGAGCCGAGTAACCGATTGCCCAATCTTCATTTAATTGATAACGATATCTTGGGCCTGTTACGAATAGACCACTATCATTATCAACACTGTTCTTTAAATATTGGGCAGTTACACTCCAATAAAATCCATCTATATCAATGAAATCTAATTCTCTTTCATATTCTAGACCCAAATTATTATGAACTGAATTATAATCAAGCCCATTGGCACGTTTATCGTCAAAATGCTTACTAAAGCCGCCGGCATGCAGATATATATTCTGTTCTGCTGCAATTGCATTGCCTGATAACATTAAAAAAATACTAAAAATAATTCCGAACTTGTACAAATTATATTCCTTTATAAAATAGTTAAATCATATGATCTTTGATACCTGATAATATTAAACCTGCAAGGCTTAACCCGATGAAAGTTATGAAGAATACAGTTAGAACTTCATTCATCCTTCTAGGCTCAATTGCAGAATCTGGTAAGGTTGGGTTTTCGATTTGGACTAGATATTTACCTTGAGTCTTCATGCTTCGGTAAGTTTCTTCTAGTGAGAATAAGGCTAGCTCATATTTCTTCATGGCAAATTCACCTTCTAATTTTAAGAATTCAAATTTCTCTAGAACATCGCGCTCATCTTCATCTTTTTTAAGTAATACTCTTTTTGTCTTCTCAATCTCACGGTCAATATTGGCGATGCTTTTATTCTTATTCTTAATTTCAAAGCTATTATTCTTAAATGTACTCTGGCTTTGGCTTCTATCTGCTATTAAGCCAGCTTTTGTACTTTGTAAGGCCCCAATGAATTCAAAGCTTGATTGTAATTCCATTGTTGGATCAAACATTTTATTTTTCTGTCTGAACTTAGATGTTTTTTCTTTATTATTAAAAATTTCTTGCTCAACTTCTTTTAATATTTTTTGAGCCTGTCTTAATGAATCCTCTTTTATTCTAGCTGATAATTCATTGATAAATTTTTCAGCATGGAAGATAATTTTCTGATTAATCAACAAGGCTTCTTCTGGTTTAAAAGCCTTAGTCTGCAAAGTTATCAATGAAGCATCACGATTAATACCAATCGTTACCATCTCCATATAATATTTTAAAAACTCATCATTATTTGGATTGTTTTTTAGCCTAGAATAACTATCGACATTTGAATGACTATATATCTTCTTTAAATCTATTTCGCTTTGTAAGGTTTTAATCAGAGATTTGGATAAGATAAATTCTTTTACGATTAATAAATCTTTATTACTAACGCTATCGATATTCAACCCTAAACTACTTAAACCATCCAATTGAGCAATAGAATCCTGACTTTTATAAATAGAAAATTCAGATTCAGATACATATATATCAGATGCAATAATAAAATAATAAAAAGCGGATATTATAACTGGCACGAATAATAAAGTAGCGAATACTCCATTTGCCCCTAATTTCTTGATAAATTTATTCATTAAAGATTGATTCCTTGTAATACTTGATATGCATATTATTACTTATTCTTAAACTTATCCAGAGCAATTAACAAGTATTTTGCCATTCTACCAACTCTATATAATTCAACAAGGCGATATATTCTCTTTATACCCTTTGGTTTGCGTCCAATACATAGAGAGGTAAAGCGTCTCAGAACTTCGCAGAGTTGGATATAATAGAAAAATTCTGGCGTCACATTCTTATCATATTCACCATAACCACTAATAAAAGCTTTGAAATCTCTTTCATTACAACCATATCTAGACAGGCTCGATCCCTTAGTTAGAAATTTACGATAAACATCAAGATATATTAAAAATCTTGCAATATCAAAGATCGCAGGAGCTTCTATATTTTGATTAAAATCAATGCCAACATATTTATCACCAGCCAATAAATTACTCGGGGTGAAATCGCCATGGATATCAATATATTCTAGTTCCAAGCCTTCAAATTTATTATTATATTCTATGATCTTATTATAAGCTCGCTTAAAGCTTGCTAAGCTAATGTATAACTTATTAAAACCACTAACTTTCGCCATCATATTATCAATTTTTCTTATTACTGATTTTGATGAATATTCCTGTATCGTAATCTCTGAACATGCATGGAATTTTCTTAGCCATTTACCTATATTCGCAACAAATTCTGATCTAGCATCAAAATCCATGTTAAAACCCCATAATTGCTTATCTGTGCCTTTATAATCAATCCATTCAGTAACCAAAGCTCCGCTTTCTAATAAATAACCATATGGTTCTGGAACTGTATAAATATCATCCATATTTTCAAAATAATGTTTAAATGCCTGATATTGTTTTCTAACTATTGCCTGATGATTAGTGTATATTTTTATGGCTATATGCTTTTTATGATACTGGCTTTTTACTTTAAAGATTATGGCCTCGCGCCTTATAATCTCATCATCTGAAATTTCCCAAACATCCTTCAGATTATATTTATCATTATAATCTTTAAGTATCTCATTTAAGACATAATCTCTTGTAACTTTTAGTTTTTTCATTTAGATATAACCTTATTTGAAAGGCTTATAATGTCGAATAATGAATTCAAATACAACCCACCAAAACATAAATATTTATCAATATTATATGCAGATAAATATATGATCGCTTTGGATAAGCCAAGTGGCTTATTAAGCGTGCCAGGTAGACCGGAAGAGCATAAAGATAGTTTGGCATTACGTGTGCAACAAATCTATAAAAAAGCGACTGTCGTTCATCGTCTGGACATGGAGACATCAGGCATAATGATAATGCCTCTTAATAAGAAATCTCATGTTAATTTAAGTCTGCAATTTGAGAAAAAAGAAATGCAGAAAACCTATATCGCAAGAGTATTTGGAGTTATCAAAGAAGATAGTGGCATAATTGACAAGCCAATGCGTTGCGATTGGGAAAATAGACCAAAACAAATCATAGATTTTGAGCAAGGCAAGAATGCCATTACAAAATGGGAAGTACTTGAGCGGGAAGAAAACGCAACCAGAATAAAGCTCACCCCTATCACAGGTAGAACCCATCAATTAAGAGTGCATATGCTAGATCTTGGTTACCCAATTATTGCAGATGGTTTATATACAACTGGGAAAGTTAGAGAAATGTCAGATAGGCTACAATTACATGCCGAAAACCTGATAATTAAACATCCGAGATTCGGGCATGAATTAAAATTACATCTGCCTTGTCCGTTTTAAATTTAATAAAAAAAATGCCTTATAAGTCATTGCCCTGAAATTAATTTATTCTTGAAATAATAATTATAGAGATTTAATATTAAGCTTCCTAAAATATTTATTAGGGATTAGACAAATTTTTTTTATATTTTTAAAGGTATTATTCAATGACAAATTGTAACCCAACTGATTTAATTATTATTCGTAGCACTGAAGATAATATTGCGATTATCTCAAAGGCAATCGCAGATAAAAAGAGTAAAGATGAAAAGATCACAGCTCGCCAAGAAAAAGAAAATACATTCTTAATTTATATTGAGCCTAATAACCCCGATGAATGGCTAGAATATTTAGAAAATAAAGATATCGAGTTTAAAAGCTTCCTGGCGAAAGATTATCAATTAACTGATTTAGAAATACCGACAGCTTTTTTAAATTATTTTACTAATATATTGCCCTTAAATAAAATATCCTTATTAGCATCTGAAAAAACAGAAAACAGATTGACCAGAAAGCCAGATACCAAAAAAACTATTAAAAAATCTGATTGTAAATCAACTGATCTAATTAAATCAGGGCAAGCGCAAGGCGAAGCAACCGAATCTACATTTTTTAGCACCGTATCACCCGAAACTATTTCTGCTGCTAGAAGTAGAGCTATCGGTGCTGCGGCAAAAGAAGCTGCAGCTGAAATGGCAAAAGCTATGGCCGATGGGTGCACTTGTGTAGAACCTTGTATTTGTCGTTACATGATAACATATGGCACTCCCACAGATGCAGGTTCAACAGATAATGCTTCTCTAAGCGTTAGTGGTGATCTAAAAGGTGTTACTGGTACAATTAATGCTGGTAAAGTTACAACTGTATCCGCACATGTCGATTGGAGCTTGTGGAAAACATGTGTAAAAAAGGGCAGTTCAGGATTTGATAATACCGCCCCAGTAGAAAAAGAGAAAAAAGTAATAATTGCAGGTGATGAACATTTAATTAAATGTAAAATATTCTTTGAACATCAAAATGTAAGATTAATCAAAGAATATACTGATGAGATTAGCTGGACTAGCAGAGAAGATTACGCAATAAGAGCAGCAGAAATCAGGAAATTACGCAGAGATGTCGTGCCAGCAGTTTTGGAAAAAGCATCCATGGAGGCTGGAGAGGCTTTATTAGCAATGGATCCTTGCCCAACAACCTGCCCAAAAGCATCCGTTACAATGTTTATCTCCCCTGCAACAGTTAGGGTTAATAATACATTTCTACGCCCTTACGCCATGGGCTACGATGAAGTAACCCAAGTAATTGGAGAATGTAGTTACTGGATTTATAAGAATTGTGAATAAAGATCTGTAATAATTAAAAAATTATTACATGCTTGGTCTATTTGGATTTGGTCTAAGAGCAGGTCTAGTGCTAGGCGTAGATTCACTAGCAACAAAAGCACTCATGGTTAAATTAGATTCATCATCTACGATTGGCAGCTCCATAGTAAATTGATTTGGATCAACTTCTTCACCTCTTAGGGCAATTATATCTTCTTGGCGAACTGCTCTCACAGGATCTCCACCAGCACTTCTTAACTCCATTAAACCTTCCGCAGATATATCATAATCTTTAAAGCCAAAGCCACCGCCTAAAAACGAGCTGTCATCAATAAAAAGTGAGTAAGTCATGTAAAGAGCTCCATAATATAATTTAATGTTAATAATAAGAATAACCGATTCCTATTAATAAATTATTAATTTTACAGATTATCTTTCACGTAGGGCATTTTGTGATGCTTTGATGAATGGCTTTAGTAAGTAATTCATAACCGATTTTTTACCAGTTATAATATCCATTGATGCAGTCATACCAGGTATAATTGCATTTTCTTTACCTTTATAATTAAGCGTAGTTTGATCTGTAACTACTCTTACTCGGTAGAAATTCTCGCCTTCTTTATCTTCAATAGTATCAGCACTAATGTCAAAAACCTTACCTTCTAAACCGCCATAGATAGAAAAATCATAAGCAGTAATTTTTATAATTGCTTTCTGACCTGGATATAAAAAGGCAATATCAGATGGCTTAACATTTGCTTCAACAAGCAATTTATCTTCCATCGGTACGATTTCCATTATATCATCACCTGGTTTAATAACCCCACCAACTGTATTAATGTTGATCTCTTTTACAGTACCTTTTACCGGTGATGTAATCGCAGTTCTACGGCTTTTATCTTTATATGCGTATAGAGTTTCTTTAATCGTGTTTAGCTCGGCTGATTCTTCTGCTAATTCCGCCTGTGCATTTGCTCTAAATGTACTGGTTTGATCTCTAATTCTGGCTTGGGCTTCTGCAACCGATGCTTTTGCTCTTGGTAATGAGGTTCTAGCAGAGTTAATTTCTGATCTCTGTTGAGCAATTGTTCTATCGATCTGCAATAGCTCCATTTTTGATGCAGCCCCTCTTGCAACCATCGGTGCAATCATTGCTTTTTCATCTTCGCTTAATTTTAAAATTCGACCAAGATCTTCCATACGGTTTTGAATTTCTCTTATCTCTTGTCTTCTCTGTCTAATTTGCTCTTCCAAAATTCTCTTTTGATTGGTTTGCTGTCTTTTATTGGCGTTATATGCAGCGGTTTCTGTTGCAACAGCTTCTGGAGCACCTTCTTTAATATCATCTGAGAATTTTAATGGTTTATTTTTTGTCTCTGCAGTTAATCTTGCAATCGAGGCTTTAATACCCAAAAATCTTTTATTATTGGCATTATAATCTGATTTTGCTTGTAAGTTTTTGATCTTGATTAATACTTGCCCTGCTTCAACTATATCGCCTTCTTTAACCAAAAACTCTTCAATAATACCACCTTCCAAATTCTGAATTACCTGAATTTGGCTAGATGGAATAATTTTTGCTTCACCTCTGGTGATTTCATCAACCTTGGTTAAATTAGCCCAGATTAAAAACACCACGAAGAAAACAACAATAATATATAAAAGCAAATGATCTTTAAAGGATATGCCCTTATCATAAAGGTCATATTCATCATATTTACTTGTTAGATCAAACTTCTTTGATTCCTCTGACATTTAAATATCCCTTATTTCTTTATATTTGCTTGGTATTTACCAGTTTGCAGATTACGCAAAACTTCATCTCTTGGTCCCATACCAACAACTTTACCTCTATCCATCAAGACAAGTTTATCAACAAGACCCAATACCGCACTTCTATGCGTTACAAGTAATATAGTCTTACCTTTACAAATATTTTGTAAATGCATGTATAATTTACGCTCAGAACCCGGATCAATTGATGCAGTAGGTTCATCCAATAATAATATCTTTGGATCATATAATAAAGCACGAGCAATTGCGATTGCCTGTCTTTGTCCACCAGATAATAATTCACCACGTTCACCAACTGGAGTATCCAAACCAGCTTCAGAATCTTTCAAAAAGTCCATAACTCCTGCCATTTGAGCTGCTCTAATAACCGCAGAATCTGGCACAGTCTCATGTCCCAAAGTAATATTCTCACGAACAGAACCAAAGAATAAGTAAGGCGTTTGTTGCACAACCCCAATATTACGGCGTAAATCTGCAGGGTCAATTTGTCTTACATCTTTACCATCTAATTGAACTGATCCACTCTCTGGCTGATATAGGTTTAAAATTAGGCGCTCAATCGTGGTCTTTCCAGATCCAACTGAACCAATAATACCCATATGCTCGCCAGGTTTAATTTCAAAGCTTACATTATTTACTGATGGCGTTGTTTGATTTGGATATCTAAATACCACATCCTTAAATTCAATATGACCTTCAGAGCTTTTTTGTGAAATAAATACATTACCAGCCGGTCTTTCAACAGGTGATTGCATTAATTCATTTAAACGTTCTAAGGATTCTCTTGATTGCCCAAGTTTTGTTAATAATGCTGCAACTTGAGATAATGGCCCCATAGCACGCCCAGATAATATAACACAAGCAATCAACGAACCCATTGATACGTCGCCTTCTGGGATTAAATAAGTACCAACAATTACAATACCAATGCTCGAAATATTTGCAGCAAATGCCGCAAAATTCACACCAAACGAAGAGATTGCTCTGGTTTTAACACTAGTTTCTGATGCTTGGTCAACAAGCTCTTCCCATCTACGTTGCATATATCCTTCAGCTGCTTGCGCTTTAATAGTCTCTAAGCCACTTAGGCTTTCAAATATCAAACTACTTTTATATCCACCTTCACGCATCGATTCTTTAATCGCTTTGTTTAACGGCTTCTGTAGCAATATACCAACTAATAAAACAATTGGGATTAATACAAGCGGTACGATTGCAACCATTCCACCAATCATATAAATCACAAATACAAATAATAATATAAATGGGAAATCGATTAATGCGACGATTGTTGCTGAGGCAAAGAACTCTCTTAAACTCTCAAATTCTTTTAAATTTGCAGCTAGAACACCAACGCTTGCTGGTCTTGCAAACATCTTCATACCTAGAATTTGTTCATAAATTCTACCTGATATTATACCATCTGCCTTACGGCCAGCTGTATCCAAGAAATGAGCTCGTAGGTTTTTTAAAATAAAGTCGAATATAAATACAGTTACAACCCCAATTGCAAGAACCCATAAGGTATCAATTGCGTTATTTGGGATAACTCTATCATATACATTCATTGTAAATAATGGGCTTGCCAATGCAAATAGATTGATCATCACGGCTGCAACCATTACTTCATAATAAACTGGTTTATATTTCCAGATCGCACTCCAGAACCAATCTCTACCTTCTTCAATTTCGCTAGGACCAGCACGGCTGTCCATCTTTGCTTGTGGTCTTACAAAGAAAGTATAATTATCATATTGTAGCTTTAATTCTTCAAAATCGATTAATACTGATTGATCAGGGGTCTCTGGAAATAATACTTCTACTTTTCCGTTTTTAACGCCCTGTAATATACAAGCTTGATAGCCTTTCAATACAAGTATACATGGTAAATTTGGTGATTTAACTAATGCTTCAAGGGGTCTTCTGATCATTTTGGCGTTTAGGCCGGATCTTTCACATGCTCTTACAAAAATCGCAGGTGATGCCATTCCCTTTTCTGGCATCGGCAGTCCAGCTGATAGCGCAACTGCCGTTGTTCTTCTTCCCCATTCGGAAGATAAAATGGCGAGACATTCCATGAGTGGGTCATCCATTGAAACTCTCTCTGCCTCTAAAGGCCAAGCCGGATTCAATGCTTCTTCCGTATTACTCACTTCTGTCTCGCCAGATATATTATTATCTAGCTTTCCGTCGTCTGCTTCCCCCAAAAAAGAAACTCCTTTAAGCTAATTGTTAGTAGTTATTATTAGTTATTAATATGGCATCTTGTGATGAGCTTCACGAGGTTTGTTAACACCTAAAGTATCTAACAAATCACCTTTTAAAGCCAATATACGGTACACACCAAATATTTCAGTATATAGAGAGTTCACATGGTTACTACGTGATACGAATAACTCGTTTTGTGAATCCAATACATCTAATAAAGTTCTTCTATCTAAGCTAAATTGATCTAAATAGATATTAACAACTTTTTCATTTGATGTTGCTTGTGACATATATTCTTTTGCACGTTCTGACGCTGCAACAACTCCTGCCCATGTATCACGCATTTCTTTTTCGATCTGACGTGCTGCATCTGCTCTTGTTTCTTTAGCAATTGCATGTCTGTACATGAATTCACGTTGTCTTGCTCTATCAGCACCACCACGATATAGGTTCCAGTTTAACACTGCCAAAGCTGATGCTCTGTTTTCGTTACCAATTACACCTTGTAAATCTTCGCCTGTGCTACCATTTGCAACAAAGTCGATTTGTGGGTAAAGAGTAGAACCAGCAGCTTTATATTCAGCTTTTGCAACTTCAATATCTGCTTCTCTAACACCAATTGTTGGGCCTTTTGTCAAAGCTTGTCTGATAGCTTCTTCAACACTTGCTGGCATTTTATCATGTGGAATTTCTGGGAATACCAAACTATCTGGCATCTCACCTGTTTCACGGATGAACAATGATTCAGCTTCTCTTAGATCTTGTCTAATTGAAGATTCTGTTGCTTTTGCTTGTGACATTCTTGCTTCAACTTGAGCAACATCGCCTTCTGTGATTGTTCCAGCATATGCACCATCTTGAACCAATTGAGTGATTCTTGCGTGATCTTGTACATTTGCTTGAGAAATTGCAAGAAGGTCACGTTGTCTTAGAACTTCTAAGAAACCCTCTGTAATATCTAAACCAACGAATTCAGCAGTTTCATCAACTCTAAAAGATGTTGATTTTACTCTTGCTTTCTGGCGTTGAACTTCACTTTTTGCAGCGAAACCATCAAATAACATTTGTGTTAATGTTAGTGATGCACGGCTACGTAACCAAAAACTTGTATCGTCGATTGACGGAGTGTCAGTTCTCTCGAACCCACCATCTGCATTTAAATCGATTGATGGCAAGTATAAGCCTTTTGCTTGTCTTAATTCTTCGTCTGTTGCTCTTCTGTCATTCGCAACGATTCCAAATTCTGGATTCGTTATCATGCCTTTTGCAACAGCATCCATTAACGTTATATTCTTATCTGTACCTGATGCTGCACCCGCTAAAGATGGAGCCATCATTATTAAAGCTGCCATTGCAACCAATTTTGTGCCTAGTCTAGTCATTTTTTACCTACTCTTTTTTATCGGAATGAAGGCCGCCAGATGTGACAGCCTTCATCAATTTAATATATTAATTCATCAAATTATGCAATAACATTATTACAATTACGCAATTATATTACCACTATTTGTTAAATCATCCAAGTCTAAATCTGGTGCACCCGTAATTACAGCAACAGTTTGGAAATCTCCGCCTTGTCCATCTGTATTCACTTGTACAACCGCATCATCACCATTTTCAGAAATGCTAACAAAGTCACTTAAAGCATCAGTTAGTGGGTCATATCCGTTTAGGATATTACTGAAGTCTAAGCTATCTCCATCATCAAATCCGTAGATAGTATCAACACCATCTTCGCTAAGAACGAATGTATCATTTGCCGCAGTAGCTGTGAACTCATCTCCGCCAGTCGTAATAGTCAAGTTTGCACTTGAAGTATCACCATCAGCATCAGTTACTGTGTAAGCAAATTCATCATGAATATCAACATCACATGGAGATGTCGCAGACACGTCACCAAGTAAGAACGACGTCCTACCTAAGCTAGAATCTATTTCAGAGGAAAGATCAATCTGTGATATTAACTCACCATCAGTATAACCTGGTATGTCTGTCACATTAACTGTAAACGGCACAACACCATCTGCATCATAATCTGGCATTTGAGCTTCCATATCAACAGTTCTAGTATTGCCATTCGCATCTACTAAGTAGACAAGATAGTCAATTCCAGTACCAAAGTTATTAGATCCAATCTCAGCAATAGTAATAGTTACTGTATTTGCATTATCTGCAAAATTAACAGCTAAAGCTTCGTTATCACCATAAACCTTAGATCCGCTACCGCTAGCACCGATACCAATACCGCTACCAACATCTGCTGTAGTTAACCAAGTTAGTACAGAAGAGTTACTAGATGCTTCAGCAATGCTAACAGTAATACCATTCATTGATAATGCAGTTTGAGAACCAGTGATATCAGATTGCTCTGCACCGAATTCAACAGTTGCTAAGCTACATGTTGGATCAATAATACAAGTTTCTGCAACTGAGTAACTACTATCAAACCAACTTTGTTCAGTGTAGTTCCAATCAGTTAAGTAACCATCTGCATCATAATCAGTCTGAACACCAGTTTGAGGGTGCAACCATATACCGAATGTTTCTTCGAATGAAATTCCAGTCCATTCAGTATTAGCATCTGGATATAGAGGACTATGATCCATAATAACACTTGCATCCATACTAAAGACCATCACAGCATTACCGCTTGCATCAACTTCATAAGAAATATTTCCAAATGGGTTATTTGCACCTAAAGAAGTAGCGATCTGGTCTGGAGCCTGAGTTCCAGCAGCGTCTGAACCATCTTTATATGAATTAAATCCAGGAACTCCGCTATAACCATAAGCAGTTACAATTGGATTGCCTGCATCACTAGCATCAAAATATATGAATGCCATTTCACCAGGGTTACCTTTTGGATTTTCTCCACCGTTAAGAGCAACTGTATATCCATTTGCAGTTCCGTTAGTAGAAGATTTAT
>CALDHH010000101.1 GCA_937941575.1 uncultured Alphaproteobacteria bacterium
CAAAATAAACTTTAATATATTAGTAATTATGTGATATGGTGCTTTTAAATTCAGAATAATTTTTAGGTATCTAGGATAATGGCAAGTTTAGACAAAAGTCAGAATAATTATATTTATAGTACCGATGGTTTCCTAACTGGGAAACTATTGGTTGCTATGCCTAATATTCCAGATGGACGTTTTTATAAATCGGTTATTTATATTTGCTCGCATGATGAAAATGGGGCAATGGGGATTGTTATTAATCAGCCAATAGTAGCCGTTGATTTCAAAGAAGTTGCCAAGCAATTAAATTTAGAAAATAGTGATTTAAAATCAAAACCAACCGTATTTTTAGGTGGCCCAGTATCCAATAACCGTGGTTTTGTAATCCATAGTAATGATTATAAACAAGGTAGCACCATTGCAACCGGCAATAATGTATCGGTAACTGGCACTACTGATATCATAAAAGCAATCGCAATGGGTAATGGCCCAACGGATAGTATCTTTGCCCTTGGCTGTGCAAGTTGGGAACCAAAGCAATTGGAAAAAGAAGTTTTGGCAAATGTTTGGATGATAACTTCAGCGGATTCTGATTTATTATTTAATACTCATTTTGAAAGCAAATGGGATAAATCTTTTGCCAAGCTTGGGATTACTCCTGAGAACATATCTTATATTCAAGGTTCTGCGTAATGGAAGATAAATTAACCGAAATTGAGATTACTATTGCCCATCAAGAAAGCCGTATTGATGAGCTTAGCGATATTGTTCATAAACAATGGTTACAAATTGATCTGCTAAATAAAAAACTTATATTCGCCAATAATAAACTGAATGAGATTGAAAGTTTTATCGATGATAAAGCCAATGATGATGGTGCTATGGGTGCAAATTTAGAGCAAGATAGACCACCTCATTATTAATTACATAAATATGTTGACATATTTTAAAAACAGGCGTAAATTAGAATCAATTATTATTTTAACAGAATTGGAACTAATTACATGCTAAGCATCTTCACCAAAAAAACAGATTTAGAAAAAATGGTTAACTATTTAGATAAAGGTTACCCAGATAAAGCAGAACAGATTATTAATAATTCAAGTAATCCAGAACAATATCGTGATATCGCATTTAAAAAAGCAATTGAAAGCCATCTATATGTTTTTGCGACAACTCAGATTGATTTAATTGAAAAATTTGAGACTAATGAGGAAGATCCACATCAAATTATTAGACTTGCAGCAAAAGCTGCTGAACATGGGCAAGAATATTTGGCGGCAAAAATGGTTGATAAATTAGATAATCTGGATCAACTAGATAATTTAAACCG
Organism: uncultured Alphaproteobacteria bacterium; assembly: GCA_937941575.1. Taxonomy (GTDB): domain Bacteria; phylum Pseudomonadota; class Alphaproteobacteria; order Micavibrionales; family CSBR16-224; genus CALDHH01. Next base: position 1,319 of record CALDHH010000101.1, read on the forward strand.
AAATGCTTTATCAAGTGCAATTATTTTAAACTTAGATGATACAATCCTAGAATCTATTCAAGCTAAAACAACTAATTTTGATACCGAAGATAGCGTTGGTAAAACTCCATTAAGTATCGCAATCGAAGAAGGTAAAGCGGAGTTAGCTTTAGCAATTATTGAGAAGACTAGTAATGTGGATTCTTCTGATATACATGGTTATACTGCTTTAATGGGTGCTATTCAAAAAAAGCAAGAAACTATTGCCTTTAAAATATTAGAAAAAATGGATAATATCGACCAGAAAAATGATTTTGGCCAAGATGCTTTGACTTTAGCAAGTATATGTAGCTCAGCAGAGCTATTAGAAGCAGTAAAGAAAAAAGTAACACCAGCAATAACAGTGCAGATCCAAGAAGCACTTACACCAATATTTAAAGGTATTTCATCTAGACCAGAGGATACTAAAAATGCATCTAAATATTTAAGAGCAATTGCTGATAGAATAGATAGTAACGCAAGTAAAAAAGCTGCCGCTACTCAACTAAAAAGCTAAGAACTAAAAGAGAGAAATATAATGACACAAGCTTTATACAAATTAATCGATGCAGGGAATGTTGCTGAATTAAAAGACATCTCAATTGCAACTCCACAAGATGAGCTTAAAGAGAGAACAAAAGAACATAAAGCTTGTCCATTAGTTTATGCCATTGATCAAGGTCAATTTGAATGTGCAAAAACTCTTATCGAAATTATGGATGATTTGGATATATTATATTATACAAATGACGATACCATAGTTGAAAAACTATTAAAAGCAGGTCAAAATGATCTTGCGAGTAAGGCAGTTGATAAAACTAATATCTATTCTGATCACAATAAAGCCCCATCAGTTTTTTGTAAGACTATTGCTCTGGCAATTTCTAAAGGTAACCAATATGTTGCAGAACAAATTGTGGATAAAGTAGAGAAGATTGAATTAGATGCTTTTAAACCTTATGCATTGGATAAAGAAGATGGAGATTATTTTAATTTTGAAACTATCCACCCGCCTTTAAAAGCTGCAATATTAAATAATCAAGAGGATTTGGCGATTAAAATTATCAAAAAAGCGACCAATCCAAGCAAATTCACCTTGAGAGATCAGATTATAGATCTTGCAGAGAAAGCTGGATTTAATAAATTATTAGTAGCAATGCAAGAAGAGCAGATTAAATTTACTAAGGAAGCCTTGTTTAAACAGGAAGCAAATTTAACTACTCTAAAAGATAGATTACCTAAAAAACCGATCGATCCAAGCTTACAAAAATATTTAAACGGCTGATAATTATTAAGCTAATTCTAATTTGCTTTTGATCTGCTAATCATCAATAAATCCGCTAGTAAACAAGCCATCATTGCTTCAACCACTGGTACACCACGGATTCCAACGCAGGGATCATGGCGACCTTTGGTGATAATATCAGTCTCATTATAATCTTTATCAATGGTTTTTCTTGGGATCAATATTGAACTTGTTGGCTTAAACACTACTTTTGCAATTATATCCTGCCCTGTTGATATTCCACCCAATACTCCACCTGAATTATTGGATAGGAAATGTGGCTTACCGCCTTTTATTACGATCTCATCAGCACTATCTTCACCATAAGCTTCCGCTGATTTGAACCCTAAACCAATTTCAACTCCTTTAACCGCATTAATTCCCATCAATCCATGTGCTATTATAGCATCTAGTTTATCGTATACTGGCTCTCCCAATCCTGCTGGAATTCCTGACACTATGACTTTTACTATCGCCCCCGTACTTGAACCTCTTTTCCTGATTTTAGTTAATAGTTCTTCCCATTTTGGCACTATTTCTTTATCTGGAGAAAAGAATGAATTATTATTAATCTCATTTAGATCCATATTATCTTCATTTATCTCTACATCTCCAATTTGGCTAACATAAGCAGTTATCTTTACATTATCGCCCAATATCTTGCGAGCAATTGCACCGGCTGCAACTCGCATTGCAGTTTCTCTGGCAGATGATCTCCCACCACCACGATAATCATAATGGCCATATTTCTCAAAATAAGTAAATTCTGCATGGCCTGGTCTGAATTTATCTTTGATATCAGAGTAATCTTTTGATTTGGCATCTTGATTTTCAATCATCAAACTTATTGGAGCACCAGTTGTTTTGCCTTCGAAAACTCCTGATAATATTTGAACATGGTCAGGCTCTTTGCGTTGGGTTGTAAATTTTGATTGTCCTGGTTTTCTTTTGTCTAAAAAATTCTGGATAAATTCTTCATCGATTTCTATATTCGATGGAGCACCATCAACCACACATCCAATCGCCTTACCATGGCTTTCACCCCAAGTTGTAAATTTAAATATTTTACCAAAACTATTACCAGTCATTTCATATCTCCATTAATATATCTAAGAATAATCATATAGCATTTTTCCATTAAAAAAACCCTTGGATAAAATCGCAAGGGTCTTTTTAATTATTCTATAACTATAATTTATTAATTACAGCCACAACCACGGTTCTTTTTCTTCTTTTGCTTGGTTGCTTTCTTATCTGTCTTTGGTTTACAAGAGCTTTGCTTGCATCCTTTATGTGCTTCATCCACTTTTTTAAAATCTTCTTTCAAAGCTGGACATTTTCTTGCTGGACAAGTCATAATATTCTCCCCTAAATTAATTAAATATATAACAGAAACCCCTTTCTGCTTGTATAACAATGTTACAAAGATATTTAAATTAAAGCAATATTATAATAGTTTTTTATTTTTTATTTATTGATTGCAAAAGTTCTGCTGTTTTTTCTGCATTATCAACCGATACCATACCAACAGTATGATAACCTGAATCCACATGCATAATTTCACCAGTAACCCCAGATCCAAGATCACTTAGTAAGAATAATCCAGCCCCACCAACTTCACCAATTGTTACATTTCTTTTTAATGGTGCGTTTAATTCATTCCATTTTAGGATATAACGGAAATCACCGATACCGCTTGCTGCCAATGTTTTAATTGGACCTGCACTAATTGCATTCACTCTTATTTGTTTGCTACCTAAATCAGCCGCAAGATATCTAACAGATGCCTCTAACCCTGCTTTGGCAACACCCATTACATTATAATGTGGCATTACACGCTCAGCCCCGTAATAGCTCATCGTTAGCAAGCTTCCGCCGTCATTCATCAAAGGAACTACTCTTTGTGCAACTGAGGTGAATGAATATACTGAAATATCCATAGTCTTTAAGAAATTTGCTCTGGTTGTATCAAGATACATACCATCTAGCTCATTTTTATCAGAATAAGCAATCGCATGCACAACAAAATCAATCTTGCCCCATTTATCTTCTAGAACATTAAACACATTATCAATGCTAGCTTCATCCGTTACATCACATGGAAGAATAATTTCCGAACCAATTCCAGCCGCCAATGGTCTTACACGCTTTTCCAATGCTTCCCCTTGGAAAGTGAAGGCCATCTCAGCACCTTGTTGATGTAGCATTTCTGCGATACCCCAAGCAATAGAACGATTATTAGCAACGCCCATAATTAAACCGCGTTTACCTTGCATCAATTTTGTACTATCCGTCATATCATCCTCGTTTTTTTATATAAAAATTGTTAATTTCTGGCATATTACACAAATGGAACCTAATGTTCCAATAAAAAATAAACTCTATTGCATTTTGTTCATAAATGATGCTATAAATTGCGACACAATAGCTAAAAAGTTATAGTCTTCTTGTATATATTTAATATATACTGATTACTGCTGTTTGATTAATAACAACATTAGGTGACAACCTTGTTAAAATTTATAGTTGCAAAGATCATTAATAAGCTTGTTAGCTTAGATAAAATAAAGATCAGATTAAGATATTTAGTCCTGCCTATTATATTTGCTCTAGTGGTTTATTCATTTCTTCCTGAAGAAAGAGTAGATGTAGCTGAATTATATAATGAAAACCCAATTGAAATTACTGAACGCGAGAATGCCGAATTTGCTAGTAAATATACTGGTTTATTAACCTATAGCGATGAGATAATTGAAAAAAGAGTTACTACTTCGGATATAGAAGAACCGGTGGAAATAGTAGAAATAGAAACTACTGAAGCAGAGATTACTGAGCCTGAAAGTATCGAGCCTAAGATTGCTGAGATTACAGAAGAATTATTACCAGAAGAGAATAAAGATACCACATCAACTGAGAGCAAAGCAGAGCTCGTTTTAAAAGATGAAAGCTTAATTGATGAATTAATTGAAGAAGTTGATGAAAATACTGCCATCTTAGCCAAAGTTAAATTACCCGTGATGAAGCCAGGCCTTCGAAGGAAATCAGTTCTAAGCAAACTAGATATCCCAATGCCTATGTATAAGCCAACTCCTCCTTCGACTACAAGAGATCTTAATAAATTTGTAAAAACAGCCATAAAAGATGAAGCATTAGCAGAAAGCGAGTCTTTGTCAGTTAAATCACTAACCAATTTATTTGCTGAGAAATCAAAAGAGCCAATTGAAAGCATTATTAAAGAAGAAGAGTTAGTAAGCCAGCTCAAAAATTCTAACACTGTTGTAAAAACTTCTGATAATGGAATAGTAATTCCAAATAAAAAACCGCCATCAAAAAGCAAAATCAAACTTGTCTTTTCCAAGATGTTTGATAAAAAAGAACCTGATAATCAAGATATAGTTAAAAAGAAAGCTCGAGTTAAATCTGGCGATACATTAATGAATATCCTTGTAGACCAAGGTAATCTTGATCGTAAACAAGCCTATAATGCAATTGAAACATTAAAAACATCCTATGACCCAAGAAGTTTGAATTCTAGACAAGATATAACATTATTCATGAAACCAAATATTGTTGGTGAAATGGAATTCACAGGAATGGAAATTAAGAAAAACACTGTTTCATCCGTAATGTTAAAAAAATTATATAATGATGAATTTATTACTGGCGAGATTGAGAAAGACGTTAAAAAGATTGTCGAAGTTGCCAATGGTAAAGTAACTGGTTCACTATATGTATCAACTTCCAATGCCGGAATACCAGATAATATAACAGCTTCTTTTATCAAAGCATTATCATGGACAGTTGATTTCCAAAGAGATCTTAAAAAAGGTGATAAATTTAAAGTAGCTTATGAACAATATGTTACTGAAGATGGCCATAAAGTTAATAAAAGAGGCAATTTATTATATGCTTCAATTACCTTAAGTGGTCGTCCAATTACCATCTATAGATTTGAAAATAAATATGGTGAAGTTAACTATTATGATAGAAAAGGTAGCGCAGTTAAGAAAGCCTTGATGAAATCACCAATTAGCGGTGCAAAGATGACCTCTGGTTTTGGTAGAAGACGTCACCCAATCTCTGGCTATACTAAAATGCATGAAGGAATTGACTTTGCAGCACCAAAGGGAACCCCTATTTATGCTGCAGGAAGTGGTGTAATTGAATATCTTGGTCGCAATAGCTCATTCGGTAAATATATCCGTATCCGTCATAAATCAGATTTAAAAACTGCCTATGCCCATTTAAACGGTTATAAAAAAGGCCTTAAAAAAGGTAGCCGCGTTAAACAAGGACAAGTAATCGGTTATGTTGGAACAACTGGTAGATCAACTGGTCCCCATTTGCATTACGAAATCATAATGAATGGCAAAAAAGTCAATCCAAGGAAAATCAAAATGGTTCAAGGATCTTCTTTGAGTGGGTCAGCATTAAAGAAATTTAAATCGCAAGTAAAAAGAATTGATTCAAGATTACGTAGCTTACCAAGACAAGCTAGATTTACGATGAATAATAATTGATAAGTTAACTTGATATTGTAAATATCTAAGCAGATAGCTATCTCTTAGATACCTGCTTTAACTCTTGTCTTTTCAGCCCAAGCGCCCGTTTCAGATTGCTGATAATATACTAGATCAAAGATGTCTAATTCTTTATATTCTTTCCAATGTTGCCTTGCTTGATTAAGAGCATCTTGGTTATTACCATCGAATATCTCACAACAAATATCATAATCATTAATGTAATCCGAGGTTACAGAATCTAATAAGATTAATATTTCAGCCGAATTTAGATTTTGATCTTCAGTTGTAATTAAAATTGGCTGCTTACTTGCATTCTCAAGGTCTTTTGCTTTACCATGTGGTAAGAAAGACGTGTCTTGATAGCTCCAAAGTAACTTATCAATATCCGTTGCTTTTTTATCATCCGCAGTTTTAACAATTACTTTTTTGCCCATTGAATAGATTTTATTCAGTATTTCAGGCAAAGCCTGATTAATTGTTTTTCTTTGCAGATGATAAAAACGTATCTCAGTCATTATATAAAATTTTCCAAATACTGAAAGATTATACTACTTAGCCTTCAAAATTATCTTCGATAAATTTATTCAATAAACGTACACCATATCCGGTTGCACCTTTTCTTGAAACTGGTTTTTCTGTATCTGACCATGCCATTCCAGCGATGTCTAAATGAGCCCAAGGCGTATCATTTTCAACAAATCTTTCAAGGAAAGCAGCGGCAGTTGCACTACCTGCATATTTACCACCGATATTCTTCATATCTGCAATTTCTGAATCAACTTGTTTATCCCAAGCAGTACACATTGGCATCTGCCATAATCTATCTTTAACTGCTTCACCAGATTTAACTAATTGATTTGCAAGTACGTTATTATTTGAAAATAATCCGCCATATTCATGCCCAAGCGCTACTAAAATAGCTCCTGTTAAAGTCGCAGCATCGATGATTATTTTTGGATCATGGAATTTTTGCACATAAGTCATTGCATCCGCTAATACCAAACGTCCCTCAGCATCTGTATTTAATACCTCGATAGTTTGCCCCGACATTGATGTTACAATATCACCCGGTCTCTGAGCATTGCTTGATGGCATATTCTCTGCCAAGGCAAGCACACATACAACATTTGCTTTTGCGCCACGATCAACGATTGCTTTCATTGCACCGATAACAGCAGCAGATCCACCCATATCCCATTTCATCATATCCATACCAGCTGGTGGTTTCAAAGAAATACCACCTGTATCAAATGTAATACCTTTACCAACAAGAGCCACTGGCTTTTCTGATTTATCTGGATTTCCTTGATAATTAACGACTACCAATTGTGAATCCTTGGCGCTACCTTGACCAACGCCAAGTAATGAACCCATTCCCAATTTCATCATTTTCTTTTCAGATAGAATTTCAACTTTTGCTTTCGTACCTTTGAACATTTCTTTTACACGTTTAGCGTAGCTCTCTGGGTATAAAACATTTGGTGGCTCAGCAGTTAGATCACGGGCGAAGAATACACCACCAGCAATTTTCTTCAATATATCAAACTTCTCTTCAACATCTTTGCTATTTTTACAAACGAAGCTTAATTCATCCAAGCTTGGCTTGTCTTTATCGCTTTGTTTGGTTCTGTATTTATCAAATCTATGTGAGTATAAATATGCACCATCAGCAATATTATCACCAAAATCACGAACTCCGTTTAAAAATACTGCTGCATCTTCAATACGTAATTCATTTAATGTCTTTTCAATTAAAGATCCAACTTCTTCCGCTTTATTTGAATCAAGCTCTGATTTTGAACCGATACCGATTAAAATAATATTATCTAAACCAGTTCCAGATACTGTTCTTAATTCCAGCTTTTCTTTGAACTTACCTTCGAATGTAGAGCTATCAACAGCTTTTCTAATCAAGCCATTTGACTTCTTGTCTAATTCCTCGGCATCTGTACCAAATTTATTATCAGCAAAAATTGGCAATATCCAAGTTTTTACGTCTTCATCAACACTGTCATTAAATAATATTCTCATTTTTTTCTCTTTATTCTGGATTTTTTGTTTAATCAAAGCTATTCCTTATACTCTATATAAATTATTGATAAAGACAAGATGTTACTGACAAAATACATTATAAAGAATTTGATTATTGTTACTATCTTTAGTGCTATCACCCTAACTGCGATTATTTGGTTAACTCAGTCTTTAAAATTCTTGGAGCTTATCGTTAATTCCGATGCTCCAATTGGGTTATTTATGCAATTAGTGGTTCTGTCCTTACCTAAATTCTTGGAAGTAATCTTACCAATATCATTAATGATCTCCGTGGTATTTTTATATAATAAGATGATATCTGATAATGAAATGATTGTGATGCGCGCTTGCGGAGTTAATCAATTAGAATTATCAAAACCAGCCATAATCTTGGCATGTATAGTAACTATTATTTTATTGTTCTTAGGTTCGGTAATATCTCCTTTATCCCAAACAAAGTTAAAAGCCATGGTAAATATTGCCAAGGCTGAATATTCAACTGTCTTATTAAGGGAGGGAATATTCAATAATATCGGCAAAGACATCACCGTTTATATCCAAAAGAAATCAAGCAATGGTGAGATGTCTGGAATTATGATCCATGATAACCGGGATAAATCATCCCCGCCTAGCACTATATTAGCAAAAAAGGGGCTAATTATCTTAGAAGAAGGCATCGCTCCACAAGTCGTAGTTTACCAAGGAACTAGACAAACATTCGATAAAGAAACCAAAACAATGTCTAGATTGGATTTCAGCCAATATACCATTGAGTTCCCTAATTTTAATAAAATCTCCAATAAAAACTGGAAAGACACATCTGAGAGAAATTTAATTGAATTATTTAACCCAGATAATTCAAAACAATATGACCGCGATAATAAATCAGCATTCTTGGCTGAGGCGCATAGAAGAATTACCCTGCCCTTTTATGCCCTAGCTTTTACATTGATATCACTTGCTTGCTTATTAACAGGATCATTTAATCGCCGTGGCCATTCTAGAAAGATATTTAATGCAGTAACTTTGGTTGTCTTATTACAAGGTTTAAGCTTGGCAGTATCCAGCCTTGCTAAGAAACACGAATTGGCCATTATCTTAATGTATTTATTGGCAATTTTACCTATTGTAATTAGCGTCTATCTGCTAACTGATAAAGGTGGCATATTCTTAAGAAATCTAAATAGTAAGAGAGGTGTTGCCTAATGTTTATAACCTCTATCCTATCCCGGTATATCTGCAAACAATTCTTAATGAATTTTTTAATGTTAACTTGTTTATTACTTGGAATTATCTATTTATTTGACACGGTTGAGCTGATGCGTCGTGCAGCAAAATACGATAATACTAACTTGTTTTTAGTAATCAAAATGTCACTTTTAAAACTGCCTGAGGTTGGACAATTACTAATCCCTTTCTCTGTTTTATTCAGTGGTATTTATAGTTTTTGGAGCTTAACTAGAACTAATGAGCTGGTCGTATACCGAGTAAGCGGTCTATCGGCTTGGCAGTTTTTATTGCCTATATTTGCAATGGCGATGCTAATTGGAGTTGTTGTAACCACAATAGTTAACCCAATCTCTGCTGTATTAATTACCAAATATGAGCAATTAGAAACTGAATATTTAAATAAAAAGAATAGCTTAATCACAATATCAAAAACTGGTATCTGGTTAAGACAATCTGAGCCTCTAGGCCATTCATTGCTTTATTCAGCAAGCTTTGATCCCAAAGAATGGGCATTGAATGATGTAATTGTATTCTATTTCGATAAAGAAGGTGACTTGACCTCCAGAATTGATGCTAGAAACGCCCAATTGAATGATGGTTTTTGGCTATTGAATGATGCTTATATTTATAAAGGTGACCCGGAAAGCGAATCTGTTATTCAGTATAAGGTTTATACTGATCTCACATCTAAAGATATTGAGGATTCATTTGCATCCCCTGAAACATTGCCATTTTGGAAAATGCCTTCATTTATTAAGACCTTGGAAGAAACCGGATTTCCGGCGACTAGGTTAAAAATTCATTATCAATCTTTATTGGCAAAGCCCTTATTCTTTGGCTCCATGATATTATTGGCAGCCGCAGTATCCCTGCGCCCACCAAGAAAAGGTGGCACAGCAACTATGGTTGGAATTGGGGTGTTTATTGGATTTTTTATCTTCTTTATGGAGAATATTTTAACCGCATTTGGGATATCAAATAAGATACCAATCTATCTTGCCGCTTGGTCCCCCGCTTGTATTAGTTTGTTACTAGGTACGGCTGTTATTTTATATTTGGAAGATGGGTAATATAATTGTTGTAAAAACATGTAAATTATTATAAAAATTCATATTGTTTGTTGTAACTATAGATTCTTTTTATTGGAATAAAGCTAATGTTTAAATCATTTGAAAAAATTAAATCGCTAAAACTTGTCTTTTGTATTGTTATATGCCTTGGATTATCTTCTTGTGCTACATCACAGAGCCAAGATCAAGCCTATAAAACAACCGGTCAGATCTCGGATCCATTAGAACCATTAAACAGAGTTATATTTGTATTTAATAGTGCAATTGATACAATTTTATTAGAACCTATTGCAAAACTATATCATTTTGTAACTCCTGATTTTGCAGAAACTGCAATTCAAAACTTTACCCGTAATCTACGCACTCCTGTTTATGCTGCAAATAACTTATTACAAGGCGATATAGATGGTTTTGGTGTAAGTAGTGCAAGATTCTTAGTCAATTCAACCGTAGGCTTAGCTGGCTTATTTGATGTGGCTGGACAAAGAGGCTTGAAATTCGAAAAAGAAGATTTTGGTCAAACTCTTGCTGTTTGGGGCGTCGGTGATGGAATTTACCTTGTATTACCATTTATGGGTCCATCATCATTAAGAGATACTGTTGGTAATGGTGTCGATAGTTTTGCTGATCCTTTGAGAATTTATACAGAGAATGTTGATAAAGAATGGATTTATTATGCTCGTAACGCAGTTGAAATTGTTGATGGACGCGCTAGATTAATAGATGCAATTGATGACTTGAAAGCCAATAGCATTGACTATTACGCTTCTGTAAAAAGCGTATATGAGCAAAGAAGGCTTGCTTTGATCCATGATGGTTCTGCGTTTACTGATGATTACTTTGACGAAGAATATTAATATTTAATAGAGAAGATTTTATAAAATGAGTAAATTATTAAAGAATATTCAAATTATTTCCTTTGTTGTTGCAGTGATTGGATTAATTGCTGTTAACTCTAGTGACGCATTTGCAAAAGATGATAAGAAAGCAGAAGAATTCATTAGTAAATTAGGTTCTGATGCAATATCTCTATTATCTGATAAATCACTATCTAAATCCGCTAAAAAAACAAAATTCACGAAGATATTAGATAGTAAATTTAATATCAGTACGATCGGCAGATTTGCCCTTGGTAAATATTGGAAGAAAGCAACTGACGCAGAGAAAATCGAGTATCAAAAATCATTCAGATCGATGATTATCAATACATATACCGATAGGTTAAGTGAATATAATGACCAAGAATTTAGAATCACTGGTAGCAATGTTAAAACCAAAAGAGATAGCCTTGTGAGAAGCGAAATCGTCCAAGATAATGGCCCAAATTTGCGCATTGACTGGAGAGTTCGTAACAAAGCTGGTAAATTGCAAGTAATTGATGTGATTGTTGAAGATATCAGCATGTCTGTTACCCAAAGATCTGATTTTGCATCAACTATTCAACGTGGTGGCGGTAAGGTCTCTGCAGTAATAAAATCTTTAAAAGAGCTAAACTCTAAATAATTACCTTATTAATATACCCTCAGTTTTATTTTTTTTATCACCTTCCACGACTGGGTTAGGTGTTATTCTTCTTAATGCTTTTTCTGATAATGGACCTAAATTCTCAAATGCCTCTTCTAATCTAGGCTTGTCTTGGTAATCATCCATATATTCTTTAACACTGCTCTCGGCATCTGTTCTTAGATTAGTAATAGTAGTTATAACATTGCCATTTTTTGATGAGAAGTTGAATATTTCTGTAATTGCTCTGCCTAATTTAACATCGGATTTTACATGAGCAACTCGGTATTTTGACAATTTATGCCAGCCATCCTCAGCAATTTTTTCTAACTTATAATCATCTTTTAATAATTCTTTTATAGCATAGCTATCGGTACAATCGATTGCCCTTTTTCCTTGGTCATTTTCAATATTCTTATCTGCACCAAATTCTAAAAATAATTCTACTAGTTTTAAATTATTTCTTTCTGCAGCATATATCAGAGCATTATTACTGAACAACCTAGATCTGGGTTGATTTATATCAACTCCTTGTTTAACAAATATCTCTACAACTTTCCTGAGTAAAGGAATATCTAAATCCCTAGATCTTCTAAAATAATCAGAAATAGAACAAAATGGATTATCAGATTTACTAAGGTCAAAACCACGTTCTAGCAATAAATTAATCATTCTTACATCTAATTCAACAATAGCATAATCCATCAATGTTTCTGACATATGGTATTCAGAATAATCTACATTAATATCAAAACCTTTATTTAAAATGGTTTTAACCGTTAAATAATCGCTATTCTGGCAAGCTTTTCTAATTTTTGATTTTTTTGTTAGCATTTACAAGTTTTCTAAATAATTGATTTGAGATAGTTTATACCTCATTTTACTAATTATTGCAAATAGAATTATGGTTATTTAGAAATTTTGCCTAGCTTCACATTAATAGAAAAAGTATTAGTATGTATAGGATCTTCTGCATTAGTAATCTTACCCAATTGTTTAGGGATCCAACCAATTTTTCCAGTAAATCTGCTTTTTTCACTACCTATTAATATATATGGCAGTATTGCACCGGTAAAGGGAACGCCATATTCTTCTTCTTTTATTTTATAACCCTTTAATAGAGTTACATCCAAGCCCAAGGCCAAAGGAAGCTTGCCGAATAATTTATCGGTAGTTCTAAATCCATATCCTATATATATAGTCGGCTCACGGTAAGAATTCTTAAATCCACCCGCTTCCCAGTAAGGTTGTATATAGTCATTCAATCTCTTTGAAATATTATATTGAACTCCAATACCCAGATTCTCTGAATTATATGGGATTTCATTTATTTCATCTTCTGGGGTATCATCTGGTTGATTAGGGTCATCATATGTACTTGTACCATATGCCCCGTCAGAATGCCTTGAGCCTATATGCAACACTAATGAAAATCGACTTGATTGCTCTTGACCATGATCCAATGGATTTAAATCTGCATTCAAATATTTACTATCGCTAAGCTGGCTTGATTCAGAATCAATATCCAAATTCCATGCGCCAGCTTCTGCCTTTACGACATTCGGTATTATAAAGCTAGCTAAGGCAGTAGCCATAGTAATATTTTTTAAGAACCCACTCATAGCAAATAATATACTCAAAAATTAAATTAATAATACTGAATATATTCTAGCATAAATAAAGACATAATACAAATTGGTTTTACGAAGCTTTTAAAGGCCTATATTTGATTCTTGTTGGTTGATCTGCATCATCACCTAATCTACGTTTTCTATCTCGCTCGTAATCTTCGTAGTTACCTTCAAACCAGACA
>CALDHH010000102.1 GCA_937941575.1 uncultured Alphaproteobacteria bacterium
GATAACATTCTAGAAGATATTAAATCTTCTGACGTACTTATCCTATATAGCGAAGCAGGTGAAATCCAAAAAGGGGCTTTAGCAGAATTAGGGATGGCTATGGCTTTAAATAAAAAAATTTACTATGTCGGATCAAAAAAAGATAAAAAATGCACAGCATTAGAACATGCATCAATACAGGTTTTTGATAATTTAGAACAAATCTTTAATGGCTAATTCAAAAGAAACTTTAAGCGTTTCTTTCTGCCAATTTACGTTTAATATTTGCAATAGATGCGGCTGGATTTAAGCCTTTTGGACAAGTGCTAGTACAGTTCATAATTGTATGACATCTGTATAATTTAAACTTATCATCCAATTGATCTAAACGCTCTCCTGTTGCTTCATCTCTTGTATCTGAGATAAATCTATCAGCTTGCATTAATACTGCAGGGCCTAAATATTTATCACCATTCCACCAGTAACTTGGACAAGCAGTTGAACAACAAAAACATAAGATACATGCAGATGGTCCATGCCCATTTTTACCATTTAAAAGGTCTGAATCTTCTGGAGATTGTAATCTTTCACGTTCTGGCAATGGTGTATCTGCCTTTAACCAAGGTTCGATACTTGCATATTGTGCATACATTTCATTTAAGTCTGGAATTAAATCTTTTACAACTGGCCTATGCGGTAATGGGTTTACATTAACGCATTCGGTTTTCACATCATCAATTGATTTTGTGCAAGCAAGGGTGTTTGTGCCGTCAATATTCATTGCACAAGAACCACAGATTCCTTCACGGCAAGAACGACGGAAAGTAACAGTTGGGTCAATTTTACTTTTAATATGGATCAGAGCATCAAGAACCATTGGACCACAATCATCTAAATTTACTTCAAATTCATCCATTCTTGGGTTTTCATCATCATCTGGACTCCAGCGATATATTTTAAAGCTTTTTACATTTTTTGCATCTGCATCTGCTTTAAAGATTTTACCCTTTTGTACTACTGAATTTTTTGGAAGCTTAAACTCTGCCATTTTAGTAACCCCATTTTATTTTAATTTATCTATAGTTATAGAATAATACTATCTAATTAATATCGAATTAATAAACCCGTTTCTTGGCTGGGAATACTTCGACATCATCGGTTAATGTATACATATGGACATCACGGTAACTTAATTTAACCTTACCTTTTACATCCATACTTGCCACACTATGCTTCATCCATTTTTTATCATCTCTATCTGGGAAATCTTCTCTGGCATGCGCTCCACGGCTTTCTTCCCGGACAACTCCAGATTTAACTGCAGACATTGCTTGATACATTAAGTTTTCTAATTCCAATGTTTCAATTAAATCTGTGTTCCAGATTAACGATCTATCATGAACTTGTAGATTGCTTAAATCTTTCCAACATTTCTCAAGCTTCTTAATGCCTTCTTCCATGATTTCTTTAGTTCTGAAAACGGTACAATGTACTTGCATTGTCTTTTGCATTTCTAATCTTAGATCAGCAATCTGAACTGTTTTATCCATATTACGATATTTATCAAGCCTCTCAACTGCATCCCAACCAGCATTCTCTGGCCTTTTTCTATGTGGTGTATTTGGCTCGATTAATTCTTTTGCTCTTATCGCAGCAGCTCTTCCGAATACAACCAAATCTAACAATGAATTTGATCCCAATCTATTAGCGCCATGTACTGATACACAGGCCGCTTCACCAATTGCCATTAAACCTTGTACAACATTATCTTGGTCTTTTGCAGTTGGGTTGATAACTTCGGCTTTATAATTGGTTGGAACTCCACCCATATTATAATGACAAGTCGGCAATACTGGAATTGGCTCTTTAGTTACATCAACATTTGAGAATATTTTTGCAGTCTCGGCAATACCCGGTAATCTTTCATGAATTACATCGGGATCAAGATGTTCTAAATGTAAATGGATGTGATCTTTATTTTCACCAACGCCACGACCTTCATTAATTTCCATGGTCATTGAACGACTTACTACGTCACGACTAGCAAGATCTTTGGCAGATGGGGCATAACGCTCCATAAATCGCTCACCTTCGCTATTGGTTAAATAACCACCTTCGCCACGTGCACCTTCAGTAATCAAACAACCTGCACCATAAATACCAGTTGGGTGAAATTGAACAAATTCCATATCTTGTACTGCAAGCCCAGCACGCAATGCCATTGCGTTACCATCACCAGTACAGGTATGTGCAGAAGTACAAGAAAAATACGTACGCCCATATCCACCAGTTGCAAGTACAGTTTGATGTCCAAAGAATCTGTGTAATGTTCCATCATCCATACATAAAGCAACGACACCTAAACAAGCACCATCATCATCCATGATTAAATCAATTACGAAATATTCAATGTAAAATTCAGCATGATGTTTTAAACTTTGTTGGTATAAAGTATGTAAGATTGCATGCCCAGTTCTATCCGCTGCTGCACATGTACGTCTTGCTGTACCTTCACCATATCTTGTAGTCATTCCACCGAATGCACGTTGGTAAATTTTACCATCTTCGGTACGACTGAATGGCACACCATAATGTTCTAATTCAACCACAGCTGGAATTGCTTCGCGACACATATATTCAATTGCGTCTTGATCGCCTAACCAGTCTGATCCTTTTACAGTATCATACATGTGCCAGCGCCAATCATCTTCACCAACATTACCAAGCGCCGCACTTATACCACCTTGGGCAGCGACTGTATGGCTTCTTGTTGGAAAAACTTTTGTGATACAAGCAGTTCTTAAACCCTTTTCCGCCATGCCAAATGTTGCACGGAGACCAGCACCACCAGCACCGACAACCACAACATCATATTCATGATCTATAAATTTATAATCTTTTTTAAGTTCTTCGATTTTTTTATTTGAAGTCATTTTTAAATTAACCTTTTAAGCTTACTAATAATACCGCGTAGATCGATGCAACAGCACCAGCAAAACAAGCGAAATTGACAAAGAATATTGATGCAATTTTTAAAGATTCTTTATGAACGTAATCTTCAATTACAACTTTCAAACCAAGTGCTGCATGATATAATGTGGCAATCACATATAAAATCATTAAAACTGCATGTAATGGTGATGATAACCATTCAAGCGCCCTATCATAGCTAGCATTAGCAATCGCCCCAACTGCACAAAACATGAACCATATTGTTAATGGAATTAATGCAATGGCAGTTACTCTTTGCATCCACCAGTGATGGAAACCTGATTTATCGGCACCCATTCCCCTGGCTGCTTTTAGAGGTGATATTATTGATTTATGTTTTTTATCTGACATTATTTATCATTCCTTTAATATGCAACGCATACAGAACTAACTGCAACGATTATTGATATAATGAAAACCACGATTGCGGATTTATTGGCATCTTCGATTTTAAAACCATATCCCATATCCCAAATTAAATGACGAATACCATTTACTAAATGATAAGCCATTCCAAGCATCCAGAAAAAGATTACTAATCTTCCTGCAAAACTAGTTATAAAATAATGAAAGCAATCAAAACAATTCTCTGACCAACCAAGAGCGATCAAGAACCAGATAAATATACCAGTTCCAAATGCCAGGCCAACTCCTGTAATTCTATGCAATATAGAAGTTACTGATGTAAGCTGCGGCTTATAAATCCCCAAATGTGGTGATAAAGGACGTTCTTTTTTTTCCATGTTATCCTCGAAATTTAATATTAAAATTCATTAAATAACAAATTAAACACTTCTTACTATATAGTCCAGATATAAAAATTAAATACCGAAACCTTTTTTCTTAAGATTATTTCTTCCATGACTATATATTCTAATCTTATTAGCTTTGGCGATTTCTGAATAATGTTTTTCTGGCAATATCCATTCATGCTTTTCCCAGCCCTGCTTTGGTAAACAAAGATCCTTTGAATCCTGTTCCATTTCCCATTTGTTTAAAATCTCAATCGCCATATCTATATTCATTGAGCGACCTGTGTGATGAATCATAAGAGCCTCTGGGTTATTTTTACCGAAAATAAAATTAAAATTAATCTTATGATCTTTTCTATAGAAAAACTTCCTAAAGCTTATTTGATAAAGATTCTCTCCAACTTGATTAGCTTCCATATAGATGTAATTACCTCTACCCATGTCTTTAGTATAAGTTCTAAAATTATTATTATATTCATCGCTCAACTTATTATTCCTATGTTCAATTGATTTAACAGATGATATCACAGAATAAAGATATTTTCAATTGACATTATGTAATAAGTAGACTATACATATAGCATGAGAAAAGCAAATATATATAATATACCCGCCGACCAAGATTTTATTTTAAATCTGGCCTATAAGATTCTGGAAGATACCAAAGATAGTCCATTAGGAATGGCGGATTATAATATTATCCTGCCTAGTATAGATGCTTGTGATTTATTAAAATCAAAGATCATTGATTTATCGGGTGATAAGCCAGTTATACTACCCAATATCGGAACCCCTGGTGATATTGATGGTGATGAATTAAGTTTGAAATTGGCATTAAGCCCAGAGCTATCATCTGAATTCAACCAGATACCGCCTGCTATATCATCGTTGCATCGTAATTTATTGCTAGCCAAAGAAATCATGAAGATCCCAGAAATGGCAAGCTCTCCCCAAAAGGCCATCCAGCTTGGCTCTGAGCTTGGTAATTTTTTAAATCAGTTACAAAAAAATGAAATTGAGTTAAAAGAGCTTGGTAATATTAGTGAGAAAAGTAAATTCTGGAAACAAACATCTGATTTCTTAGAAGTCCTAACCAAAGAATGGCCGTTAAAATTACAAGAGCTAAATCTAACCGATCCAGAGATTCGGAAAAATACAATTATTGATATTCAGGCTAAATATTTGCAAGAAAAACATGATAACAAGCCAATTATAATTGCTGGATTTAATGATACAACACCTGCGATAAGTCGATTAATCCAAACTATTTCCAAATTAAAAAATGGAGTAGTTTTATTAAGTGGGTTAGAGAAATCAATTGATAATAAAACCTGGAAAAACATATCTGAAACTCACCCACAATATGGTTTAAAAAATATATTAGATAATATCGGGGTTAAGCGTAATAAAGTTGAGAATTTACCAACAATATTTGAACGAGATAAGAACTTTGTTCGTGCACCAAATTTACAGAAAACTGTTAAATCCAGACGTACATTACTAAATGAGGCTATGCGACCACCCGCAACATCGGAGGCATGGAATAAATTAGTATTACCAAGCCCAAAAAGCCGCAAAAAAATAGATGAAGACAGAATAAGTATCAAAGCCTTAACAGGGATGGATTTAATCAATTGTGGTACTGGGCAAGAAGAAGCCAGTGTGATTGCTTTGAAAATGCGCGAAGCCTTAGAAGTAGAAGGCAGAGAAGCAAGTTTAATAACTCCAGATAGATCACTTGCTAGAAGAGTATCGGCTAGGTTACGCCATTGGGATATCCAAGTTCCAGATTCGGCAGGAACTTCATTAGATAATAGCTTCGTTGGCTCATTCATTAAATTAACTGCTGATATGGTGGTTAGTAATCTAGCCCCTATTCCATTTTTAGAATGTCTAAAACATCCACTTGCCTGTAATGGACAAGAAAAACCAGAATTTAACAAACGTCTAAATGATTTAGAAGATTTAATATTGCGCGGTCCAAGACCTGCATCTGGATTTGATGGGATGCTTGATACATTAAGTGCTAAATTTAATTCAAAATCTAGACATTTTAAAACTGATGATATGCAGGATAAGAAAGAAAATGTAACTCAATTAATCGCAGAATTAAGAGAAGTTGCAGAGCCTTTTATCAATGTAATAAATAATCCAAATTCAACATTTTCTGAAATATTGGATCAGCATATCTTATTCGCTGAAAATCTAGTCAATACTACCGAAGAACAAGGGTCTAATATTATCTGGTCTGGTGAAGATGGAATTGCGGCTGCAAGATTCTTGCGTGAGCTTCGAGAATATTCTGATGAAATTCCAAATTTAAAACCAGATGAATATGTCAGCCTATTACAAGGTTTAATGCAAAATACCAATGTTAAGCCAAGAGCAGAACAACATCCAAGATTAAAAATCTTAAGTCCAGCCCAAGCTAGATTAAGCAAATCTGATATAGTAATTTTGGGTGGTTTAAATGATAATAAATGGCCAAGTAAATTAAAAACCAATCCATGGCTATCCAAGAAAATGTTAAAAGATTTAAATCTACCTCTGCCAGATATTGCAGTTGGTAACGCATCTTATGATTTCGTTCAATTCGCATCAAACCCGAATGTCTTAATGACCAGATCAATGCGAGATGGTACATCCCCAACTGTACAATCACCAATTTTAAATAGATTACAAATGGTGCTTAGTAAGCTTGGATTGCAAGATAATTTGGCCAGTAAAACTAAATTAGCTGAAATAAATGAATCGCTTAGTACTCCAAGAAAAATAACTCCAATTAAAGCGCCTGAGCCAAGACCAGATGCAAAATATCGCCCAACTAAATTACCAGTAACTGCGATTGAGAAGCTATTGCGTGACCCGTATTCTTTATATGCACAATATATCTTAAAACTTTATCCAAAAGCTCCGATTGATGCCGAGCCTAACTATGCTGAACGTGGAATGATTATTCATGAAGCATTAGAGAAATTTGTAAATAAATACCCCTATCAAATGCCAGAAAACGGTAAAGAAGAACTGTTGGAAATTGGAAGAAAAGTATTTGATGATCGAATGGATAGCCCATCTGTACGTGCTTTCTGGTGGCCAAGATTTGAAAGAATTGTTGATTGGTTTATCGTTAATGAAACCAAAAGAAGAGAAGATAATAAAAATATCGGAACTGAGCTACAAGGTAAAATTGAAATTGAAACAGATAATGGTCAATTTATTTTAACCGCCATTGCTGACCGGATTGATAGATTAGAAAATGATCTATTAAGTATTATTGATTATAAAACTGGTGGCATTCCAACTCAAGTATCTGTTGAACAAGGTTTCTCTCCACAATTAACTTTGGAAGCATTAATTGCATCCATGGGTGGATTTAAGGGCGTTGATGCCGGGCAAGTCGGTGAATTAGAATATTGGAAATTATCCGGCGGTAGACCCGCTGGTAAAATCACCAAAATAAAAGCTGATATAAGCAGGTTAGAAGAAGAAGCATTAGAAGGATTAATCGATTTAATATCTGTATTCTCCGATAATAAAACTCCATATCTATCCATCCCCCGCCCAAGATTAGCCCCAAGATACAGCAATTCCAAACATCTTGCCCGCCAAGATGAATGGGGTAAAGAGAAACAAGTTAAAATTAGAAAAAGAAGAAACAAAAAGGCAAGTAAAAGGATCTCTAAACCATGATAATAGTAGAACCAGAAAAAGTAACTGATTATAAAAAGACAAAGTCCGAGAAAGAATTCTTTATGATATTCGGCATGTTCACAGCAGGTAAGGAATCAAACCAGTCTTGTATAAAATTAATTGATTTTTTATACCACCCTAAAATTAAAGGCTTAGATTCAGATAACAACCTTTATGAGAGTATTAAAGTAATTAGAGAAGACCCCGACATAGATTTCTATCAATATATAAAAGATAATTTAGAAGAAGTCAGGAACCCAAATGCTTTAGGCAAAGATGGTAAAACACTTTCTCCTTTTAATATCATTCAAAAGATGGCGCAAAAAGATACGATTGACACTGAATTAAAAAGAGTTAAATCTGGTAAATATAGCTTATTAGGCAAAGGGTTAATTTCTATTGCAGAAAATGGACCAAACCTTACAAATCCAAAAATAAAAGAAATTGAATCTATCCCTGGTATATCTTTAAAGACTAGTCGCTTTTTTCTGATGCATAGTTACTCCGATTTTAAAGTTGCTGCTTTAGACACACACATACTGAAATTCCTGAACCACAACAAAGTTAAAGAAGCTTTCAATGTAAAAGCAACCCCAAGTTCAAAGATAAAATATGCCATATTAGAGGAAGCTTTTATTAAAATATTTGATGGATATAAAAAAAGCAAATCAACTAATAGCTTCAACCAAAAACTATTATCTCCTTATATTAAAAACAAGAATAAGATGACTATAGGTGACTTTGATTTAGCAGTCTGGTGTGCCCTAAAAGATATAGCAGAAAACAACCATTCCTACTTTAAGAAAAACTCAGAAGGCAAGCTGATAAAAAAGCCTGCAAAGAAAGCTACAAATGGACCAACAAGAAGAAAATAAAGATATTGCCGTTAAGAAACCAGCGGCTAAGATCAAAAGAGCAGATCCGAATATTCCGCAAAGAATGGCGTCTGATCCGCATTCTAGTGTCTGGGTAACGGCATCGGCTGGAACTGGTAAGACCAAAGTATTGACTGACCGAGTTTTAAGATTAATGTTGGAAGGTAATGCGCCCGAAAATATTCTATGTATTACTTTTACAAATGCTGGTGCATCGGTGATGCAAAATAGAGTTAGGGAGACTTTAAGCGAATGGTCTTCTTGTGGCGATAAAGAATTAAGCTCGAAATTATTTAAGCTAACTGGTAAAAGAGCCAATGCAGTTCAGAAGAAGAAAGCCCGCCAATTATTTACTGAATTTTTAGATAGTTCAGGCGGCATGAAAATCCAGACAATTCACTCATTCTCACAAAGCCTATTAAAGCGTTTTCCAATTGAAACTGGTATTCCACCCTATTTCGATGTAATGGATGAGCAAACATCACAAAAATTCTTAAAAGATGCCCAAGCTAATATTTTAAACCGAATTGAAAAAGAGCCAAATTCAAAACTTGCCAAAGCAGTTCGAATGATCACGCCTGAGGTCGAAGAAGAA
>CALDHH010000103.1 GCA_937941575.1 uncultured Alphaproteobacteria bacterium
AAGCTCTGACGCAATGACAGAATTAATGGATAAATTCAGTTTGGCATTAAATGAGATGGGTAAATTTATAGTTGATAACTACCAAGCTAGTTTTAGTAATTTCCTAATATCAACAAATAAATCAGCCGAAGCTTTGGCTGAAAAGCTTAGCCATTTAAAAATGTTCCATGATATTGCAAATTACAAAGGCAGAGAAATCCCAATTTATAAAAGGGCTCAGATAACCGCAGGCGACATCTATCTTGGCTTTGATAATAAAGGTTTGGGTGAGTTCAAGGATATTGATAAGCTAACCATTTTCGCCGATAACGCAGTTCCACATGTATTGCGAATGGAAGGAGTTTTTGAATATTCAGATGAGTTATTAGGCAAAATAGATAATAAAGAATATCTAAAATCTGGCTCAGAAGCCGAAATTGAGCTAAGAGCATGCTCGATCCATGCAATCGAAGAGATGGTTCGGATATTAAAGGAAAGCGGCTATAATTCTTTATGTGCAATGAATATCGATCATTATATTTGGGATACTAGCCACGAAGATAAATATCGCGGCAAGCCCAAACATAAAACTAAAACCAGCTTTTATTAAAAGCCACATTCTTTATTGATTGCTTTATAAGCGGCACTTGTACCTTTTAAACTATAAGTATCTTTGGTCGCTGTATCGCGTTTGGAAGAACCCTCAATAATCATAGTTGACCCTTTGGTAACCCATAATGCAATTTTATTATCAGTCTCCTGATCATTCGCCCATGCGGTTTCACCTTGAGTAAATAGTGAAAAGTTATTTTTTCCTATTTTTAAAGAAACATTGCTCTTTGCTTTATAAGTATATCCCGTTGATACACTAACCACATTCTTTGTTTTTTCTTTTTCCCAATGAGTAATGAAAAAGTGAACTTCGCCACGTTTTTTATATTTACCTTCTGATTTTTGTGGCTGGCTAGACATGAAACACACTTTTCCGCCATCTTGAGTAAATGTAAAAACACTCCAATCAGCATGTTTACTTATCAATACAGGGTCAGAAGTCGCAGCGATCGCATTCCCAGAAAAGGACATAAACAAAGCCGTTGCAATAATTAAACCCAAAAATTTTATCTTCATATCAACATTCCTATTTGTTGTTTTAACTTATCCCGAATGAAATTTAAGTAATTCGCATCGTATAAAAAGCTTCGACTATTATTAAATTTATGAAAGCTTAATGTCAATGCATCCATGCCTATTAAATTTAATGATAAATACAAAAACCATATTACATGGGAGTAAATATATAATTATTATTTATAAATCTATAAAAAAAGTGATCTAAAACCAAGTAAAAAACGTATAAAAATTTATGATACAAGATTTAATTTGACGGAAGTCTATGAAATGCAATACTCTCAACCGTATAAAAGAATAATTTTTATAGGCGTCATGAATAATTTAAATACCAAAACATCTAATGAAATTGATGCAAATCAATTGCTAAAAGATATTGCATTAAAGCAAGATAAGCTGGCTTTTGCAAAATTGTTTAAATATTATGCTCCCAGAATCAAATCCTATCTCGCCCAAAATGGTACAAGTTTAGAAGAAGCAGATGAGCTTGTTCAAAATACTTTCATTACAATTTGGCAAAAAGCTGATCAATTTAACCAGGATAAATCAAATGCAAGTACTTGGATATTCACCATTGCAAGAAATAAAAAAATTGATTCTTTTAGGAAAAATAAAAAAGAGGAGGTAAATATCGATGATATATTTTCCCTCTCTGATATTACCCAGAATATAGAATCGAATTTAAATGAAAAAGAACAAACAACCATCATTAAAAATGCACTATCCAAATTACCGTCCAAACAAGCAGAAGTAATAAAAATGGCTTATTTACAAGATAAAACACATCAAAATATCTCAGATGAAAAAAACATTTCCATTGGTACAGTTAAATCTAGAATTAGACTAGGCCTAGGCAAATTAAAAAAATATTTGAGAAAGGGAGAAGATATATGAGTATATCAGATTTTATCTCAATCGATACATTATTATTCGATTACGCAACTGGTAATTTAAATGAGGCCGAGGCGATTATGATTGCAACTCATCTAGTATTAAAACCAGCTGCCCAAATAAAAATAAAAGAATATGAGAATATGGGAGGCGAGCTTATCAAAGCAGTCGATCCAATGAATGTACCAGATCGGATGTTTGATGACATCATGAATATAATTGATGAGAATCACCTGTCGAAGAATCAAAACTGCCAAGAATCGAATTTAGAAAATCCCTATAGAATCCCAGAGCCAATTTATAAATATTTACAAGAAACAGTCACTTGCGATGAAGTAACTTGGAAAAAGACTTTCCGCGGCCTACATGTCTGTGATTTATCGAGGGTAATCGATGATTGTGAGAATCTAAATTTAATGAAATTAAAGCCAAAATGTAACACCCCAAAACACCATCATGACAGCCCAGAGATCACGCTTGTCATCGAAGGCGCGTATAAAGATGAATTTGGTAAATTTGGTAAAGGTGACATTGAAATTATCAATGATACCGCCAAATCCCATAAACCAATGTCTTGTCCAGAGCACGGTTGTGTAACCCTTGTATTAAGCCCATCAGGTATGAAATTTGATAAAAACTGGCATAAATTGCGGAATATATTCCTTAAACTATAAAAAAACTTGACTTTATCTTAAAATCGCTTATTTTCTTGAAATCTAAGGTTTAAAAGATTCTATATCTATATGTATAGAAATTTGTATAAGGATAAGAAAAATGGCTAAAAAAGGTCCAAGACAGTTAATCAAATTAGTAAGTTCTGAAGGTACAGGACATAATTACTATGTTACTAAAAACACACGTAACTCTCCAGACAAACTTGAAATCATGAAATATGACCCAAGAGTGAGAAAACACGTAATGTACAAAGAAGGTAAAATGAAGTAGCATTCGAAAAAAACAAGACTAAACGTCTTGTTTTTTGAATGCTACCACATTGAGTTCATATTTTTAAGTTCGTTAGAACGCAGAAAAGATGATACGAAGACGTGCAGAGACGACCGCCCCAAAAAAATCCTATAAAATACAAAACAAACCCAAATAAAAAAAATAGGCACTAATTTTGTGTCTATTTTGCTTTTAAACGAAATTTCAATATCTAACCACTATAAACTAATTCAAAATATTCAGTAATAACAATAGCATTATCTAAATTTTGAACTCCCCATTCATCCAAAAAAGGTATAAAAAAAGATCGATGTACTTTTCGCCAATATTCTAAAGATAGATCGCCTTCACCTTCAGCAATGGCTATTTCTATAGGTACGTCCTTAAATTTATTTTCAACTACGTTAATGGTTTTTAAAATACATTTTGGTTCTAATTTATCATTTAAGACTATCCAGTAATTATTAACCTTAGGTAAAGCAATATTTTCTGACAAAAAATCAGCTTTTAAGCTACTTCCAGCTTTTTTTTTACCTTGCAAGAATAAATCTATCAAATCATTAGTTATATCTATATTGCCGGCTTGTGAAGCTTCTACAAATATGTTTTCAGGCTTTTGTGTTGGTAAGGCATTTGAAAGGTAGTTCTCCCAAAATGCTTTTTCTGATGGTTTCAATATGCTCATGATTGTTTTCTAATACCTACCGATTAGCCCTAGCCCTCTCCTGAATTGCTACAATATCCTCTGGCTCTAACTTACCAGTTCCGCCTGAGAAGTAGCAACAATTACGACCGCTTTCTTTGGCTTTATATAATGCATCATCAGCTATTTTTAAGGCTTCATCTATCCCAACATCTTGGTTCTCAATAATTGTACCACCGATACTTACCGATACTGAAACTTCACCCTCTGGGGCGCTAACTACGATTGGTGTATCACAAATGCTTTTTCTTAAACGCTCGGCAATTACCATGCAAATCTCTGGTTTTGTATCTGGTAACATCGCACAGAATTCTTCGCCACCTTGTCTGGCAATTATATCAAAACTTCTAACGCTTTTTGAGATTCTATCGGCAAAAGTTTTTA
Source organism: uncultured Alphaproteobacteria bacterium (assembly GCA_937941575.1). Classification (GTDB taxonomy): domain Bacteria; phylum Pseudomonadota; class Alphaproteobacteria; order Micavibrionales; family CSBR16-224; genus CALDHH01. The sequence continues at coordinate 4,031 of CALDHH010000103.1, forward strand.
ATACTTCATCACCAACAGCATGCCCATATGTATCATTAAAGTTTTTAAAATGATCAATATCCATCATTAGAACACCGACTGGTTTATTACTAGTTTCCATCTTGCGTAAGGTTTTCTCACCATGGGTCATGAAATAACGACGATTGAATAAGCCCGTTAGCTCATCAGTCAGAGCCATAGAAAGACTACTCTCGTAATTATTTCTAAGCCTATCTTGATATCTTTTACGTCTTATCTGAGTTCTAACCCGTGCCAATAATTCATTTTGATCGACTGGACGTAGGATATAATCATGCGCCCCAATTTCTAAACCTTGGGAAATTCTTGGCAGATCTTCATCTTGGGCAACCATTATAATTGGAATTGATCTAGTTCTCTCACTTGAGCGCAAATGCGAACAAAGCCTTAAACCATCTTCTTTTGCCAAATTCAAGCTGATCGTAATTAGATCAAATTCATGTTCTTTGGCAAGTGTTATACCCTCTGGCCCGCTTGATACTGGCATCACCATATTATTATCACGTTTTAATGTTTCCAAGAATTTTTCAGTCTCGAAACTTTTATCTTCAACTACCAAGATTCTAGCATTTTTATGCGATTCATCCATGGCTTTTACACCGGCTTCATCAAATACTCCAAATTGATTCGCAGTATTTTGACGAGTGCGCCATTCATCGAAAGTCATCTTCATTCGAACCAAAGAGCGAACCCGTGCCATCAAAGCAATATCATTTACTGGTTTACTAAGGAAGTCATCTGCTCCAACTTTTAAACCCCTCACCCGATCATTTGTATCAGTTAAGGCAGTTACCATGACAATTGGTATATGAGTTGTAATTGGATCATCTTTAAGCTTCTCACAGACCTCAAAGCCATCCATACCGGGCATCATGACATCCAGTAATATTAAATCTGGAAGCTCTCTGGTTGCAATATCAATACCTTCTTGACCACTAGTTGCAGTTAAGACCTCATAATATTCACCTAATAATTTTGCTTCTAATAATTTAACATTCGGTAAAATATCATCAACGACTAAGATTCTTGCAGACATGTCTTAAACATCCATTCATTTTTATTTTATTATTATTGTTAGCTCACTGAAAATCTTATCGCCAAGACGAGAGGATCTTCAATTTTTTATTCTAGATAGCTAAAGTTAAATAATTATTACCTAATAAATAAATATATCAAAAAAAACTCCCTTAGTAAAATAAGGGAGTTTTTGAAAGTATTTTTATATTTATTAAGCTGAGTTGAAGACTTTATCTTCAAACGCTTCTTCCCAAGTTCCCTCAGTTGACGCTCTTGAATATTCAGTTGATCTATTCTCAAAGAAATTCACATGTTCAGCACCGTTTAAGATAACATCCATCCATGGTAATGGATTTTTCTCAACACCTTCATAAATTTCATCAAGACCAAGTTGGTCAAGACGTCTATTTGCGATGTAACGGATATAATCTTTTACTTCTTGACCTGTTAATCCTTCAATTCCACCCATTTCAAAGGCCAGATCAATAAAGGCATCTTCATGTGTGATAATTGTACGACAAGCATCCGTGATTTCTTCTTGTAATTCTTTTGTCCAGATTTCTGGATTCTCAGAGATGAAAGTTTTGAACAATTTAATCATTGATAATGTATGCAATGTTTCGTCACGCACAGACCAAGTAACAATTTGTCCCATTCCCTTCATCTTATTGAATCTTGGGAAATTCATTAAGATTGCGAATGATGCGAATAATTGAACACCCTCAGTAAAGGCACTAAATACAGCCATAGTCAGAGCAATATCTTTTTTCGATTGTGGGTTAAACCCTTGCATGTAATCGAATTTATCTTTCATTTCTTTATATTTTAAGAATGATTGATATTCGATCTCTGGCATACCAACGGTATCAAGTAGATGGCTGTAAGCTGCGATATGAATAGTTTCAATATTCGAGAATGCCGCAATCATCATTTGGATTTCAGTTGGCTTAAATATTCTTGAATAATGTTGCATGTAACAGTTATTAACTTCTACATCTGCTTGCGTAAAGAATCTAAAGATACAAGTAAGCAAATGCTTTTCTGATTCAGTTAAATTCTTTTTCCAATCTTTTACATCTTCCGCCAATGGAACTTCTTCTGGCAACCAATGTAATTGTTGTTGCTTCTGCCATGCGTCAAACGCCCATGGGTAGCTAAAAGGTTTGTATACGTGGCTTTCTTCTAATAATTTTGACATTTCTTATTCCTTTATTTTTTCTATTTAACAATTTTTACTGACAAGATAGGCATTCTTCATAATTTGCAACTTCTTCACTTGCAGCAGTCACTTGCTTATCTGTATTCTTTGCTTGGTTACCATTTTCTGCACGTTGGATAGATTTCGAGCGACAGTAATATAGACTTTTCACGCCCTCTTTCCATGCTTTCCAGTGGATTTGATGTAGATCGCGTTTATGCACATCAGCTGGTAGGAAAATATTTACTGATTGGGCTTGGCAAATATATTTTGCCCGATCGCCTGCATGTTCAATAATCCATCTTTGATCAAGTTCAAATGCCGTTTTAAATACATCTTTTTCATCTTGAGTTAAGAAATCCAAATGCATAACTGAACCTTCATTAGTAAAGATAGAGCTCCATACATCGTCAGTATTCTGACCTTTTTCTTCCAATAGCTTTTCCAAGAATCTATTTTTAACTGCAAATGATCCTGATAAAGTTTTTTGAGTAAATGCATTTGCACTTAAAGGCTCGATCCCTGGTGAAGAACCACCACAAATTGTTGAGATTGAAGCCGTTGGAGCAACCGCCATTTTATTTGAGAAACGCTCCATAATGCCGTATTCTTTAGCATCTGGACAAGCACCACGTTCTTTAGCAAGAGTAATCGATGCTGCATCCGCTTGTTCTTTTAATTGTTTGAAAATGCGTTTATTCCAAACTTTCGCCATTACACTTTCCATTGGAATCATTTTTGATTGCAAGAATGAATGGTAACCCATAACACCAAGACCAACTGATCTTTCGCGCATTGCGGAATATTTGGCTTTCATCATTGTATCTGGTGCTTTTTTGATAAAATCATCTAAAACATTATCAAGGAAACGCATGATATCTTCAACGAATGTTGGGTGATCTTGCCATTCATCATATTTTTCTAAATTAACAGATGATAGACAACAGACTGCTGTTCTTTTTTGCCCAAGATGATCAATTCCAGTTGGCAAAGTAATTTCACAACATAGGTTAGACATCTTCACATTTAAACCAGCAAGTTTATGATGTTCAGGGATCGCTTTATTCACGTGATCGATAAATAATAAGTAAGGCTCACCAGTTTCAACCCGAGCAGTTAGGATTCTAATCCATAAATCTCTAGCCGATACTCTATCGATAACTTCTCTAGTTTTTGGACTATGCAATGCCCATTCTTCGTTTTTCTCAACAGCGCGCATAAATGCATCAGTAATTAAAACACCATGATGTAAATTCAAAGCCTTACGGTTTGGATCGCCACCGGTTGGACGACGAATTTCAATAAATTCTTCAATCTCTGGGTGATCTACTGGTAAGTAAATCGCAGCTGATCCACGTCTTAAGCTACCTTGACTAATCGCCAAAGTCATGGAATCCATTACTTTAATAAATGGCACGATACCACTTGTTTTACCGTTTTTACCAACATTCTCACCGATTGATCTAACATTACCCCAATAGCTTCCAATTCCGCCACCACGTGATGCCAGCCATACATTCTCGTCCCATAATTCAACAATACCGCTTAAACTATCATCACATTCATTTAAGAAACAAGAAATTGGTAAACCTCTATCTGTACCACCATTACTTAAAATTGGTGTCGCAGGCATTACCCAATGTTTTGAGATATAATCATACATTCTTTGCGCATGGGCAGAATCATCACCATAATACATTGCAACGCGAGCGAATAAATCTTGGAAATCTTCGCCTGGTAATAAATATCTATCTTTTAAAGTTTCTTTTCCGAATTCTGTGAAAAACTCATCACGGTTTCTATCAATTCTGACTTTCGTCCCTTTGGTGAGTTGTGCAATGTCAAACATATTCGGAATCTCCCTTTCGCGCATAATACTTATTCTCTAACTTCGATGATAAAAACCCTTAAAAAACAAAATTTTAGGAGCTTTCTAATTTTTTTACAGATACTATAACTAGTAACTGATTTTGATAAGGGTACCACATCTAGTAGTTTTGTCTATAAATTAGACTAAAATATATTTTATTTTTTTGCAAAAAAAAGCTTGACCAATCCGAACCCTAGGGTTCCTTTTGAATCGCAAAAAAATGTTTTTTTTCATTGACAGCATTTATGTTTTTTAGCCTTGATTCATAAAATATACATAAGCTGTTCTTTTAAAATTTCATTACAAAGCTATGGTAAAAAGTCCAAAAACTTCACCATTTTGATTCTAAAAAAATATTATTATTTATATTTTAACATTTTTAGGTTAATACAATGATAACAAATTAACTCTAAGGCAGTAAAAAAATGACATCCGAGAATATACGTAGATATAGACAGACTAGAATTGTGGCAACTTTGGGCCCAGCATCATCAAGCTATGCAATTATAAAAGAGCTATATTTACAAGGAGTAGATGTATTTAGGTTGAATTTCAGCCATGGCGAACATGAGACCCATAAACAAAATTTAGAATTCGTAAGGCAAGTTGAAAAAGAAACTGGCCGACCAATTGGAGTATTTGCCGATTTACAAGGCCCTAAATTAAGATTGGGCGTTTTTGAAAATGACTTCATTGATATTAATGCAGGTGATGAATTAAGATTGGATTTGGATAAGACGGCTGGAAATAACAATCGGGTGAACCTACCCCATCCAGAAATCATCGAGGCATTACAAATTGGCTCCGAGATATTATTAGATGATGGTAAAGTTAAATTAGAAGTTATTAATAAAGGTCAAGATTTTGTTGATACTAAATGTATTGCTGGTAAGAAATTATCTAATAGAAAAGGTGTAAACCTACCTGATGTTTTATTAACTGGATCAATATTAACCAAAAAAGATCGAATTGATTTGGAAGCTGCCCTTGATATGGGAGTTGACTGGATCGCATTATCATTCGTACAAAGACCAGAAGATGTGGCAGAAGCCAAAAAACTGATTAATGGCCGTGCAAAAATAATAAGCAAACTTGAAAAACCATCTGCAATCAATCAACATCTACAAGAATTAATCGATATGAGTGATGCAATAATGCTAGCTCGTGGAGATTTAGGGGTTGAAATGCCAGCCGAGCAAGTACCCGGCATCCAAAAAAAGGTAATCGCATTATCCAGAGAAGCAGGCAAGCCAATTATCGTAGCAACCCAGATGTTGGAATCAATGATCTCATCCCCAACTCCAACCAGAGCAGAAGCATCCGATGTCGCAACTGCAATTTATGATGGTACTGATGCCGTGATGTTATCGGCGGAGACTGCTGCTGGTGATTACCCAATTCCAGC
>CALDHH010000104.1 GCA_937941575.1 uncultured Alphaproteobacteria bacterium
GGTAAACCATTCTCAGGTCATATGATTTCAATAAGCAGTTTATGGTCACAAGGTTGTAATTGGGATTACGCTGATACGTCCTGGTATGATGAGACCGTCGATCAGAAAAACTGTGAATCTCATTTTAAACTTGGGTTGTAATAAATTTTTAAGCATTAATTAAATTAATTTGCGATACTTTTTTATATTTAGTATAAAATACTTATAATTAATTTATATAAGGAAATTTAATATGGATAAACATTTATTAAAAAAGTTTAACAAATATGTGGGTAGAGAAGTAAAGGTAACTGAAATTGAATACCCAGAATATTCAATTACTGAAAATAGCTTAGATGATAATGATCCTATTATTGCAGAGTTTATAGAAGAAGCCGAAGAAATAGGAGTGATATTAAGGCCAATTGTTGATGGTGATTGTTATACGGATGATATCTGTGGAAATAGAATTAATGCATCTATATCCAAATCATCAGATGGTAAATGGAGGATTTCAGGGCTTACCCAAGGATAAAATAGGCTGAATTGACTCTCAGCATCATAATTGTTATTATCTTCGATATGATTAGCTTATTATCAGGAGATTAAAATTATGAGTAAAAAATTATTACAAAAATTCAATAAATATGTCGGCAAAGAGATAAAAGTTACTGAGACAAACAGAGTTGTAAGTGTCGGAGGTAAGGATTATCCATTGATTGAAGCCACGTTAGATAAAGAAAATAGCGTTTTAGAAGATTTTAAAAAAGAAGCCAAAGAAGCTGGAATGGTATTGAGACCAGTTGTTACTGGTAACATGGTTACCATGGATTACCGTACGGATAGGATTAATGCATCTATATCTAAGTCATCAGACGGTAAATGGAAAATCTCTAACCTTGATATAGGTTAAGATAGATATTTAAATAGATAAAGAAAAAGGAGGTTAGATTTATATATCTAAACTCCTTTTTTATTAGCTTTATTTAGCAATATTATTTTTCAGCAGTAGCTTCTGCTTCCGTTTTTGCTACATCTGGGCCTTTCATCATTGCATCTGCAACTAGACCTTCGTTTTCACGTATTTTATTTTCAATTTCATTGGCAATTACTGGATTATCTTTTAAGAATTGCTTGGCGTTATTGCGACCTTGGCCGATTTTATCACCATTATATGCATACCAAGAACCAGATTTCTCAACAATATTGCCTTGGACACCAAGATCAATGATTTCCCCCATTTTGGAAATACCTTGGCCATACATGATATCAAATTCAATCTGACGGAAAGGAGGAGCCATTTTGTTTTTAACAACTTTTACACGGGTTTGGTTACCAATGATTTCATCTTTTTCCTTGATCTGACCAATACGACGGATGTCCATACGTACAGATGCATAGAATTTTAAAGCATTACCACCAGTTGTTGTCTCTGGGCTACCGAACATTACACCGATTTTTGATCTGATCTGGTTAATGAATATAACGATAGTTTTTGATTTTGAAATTGAAGATGTAAGTTTTCTTAAAGCTTGGCTCATCAATCTAGCTTGTAGACCCATATGGGAGTCACCCATTTCGCCTTCTAATTCTGCTCTTGGTACTAATGCTGCAACGGAATCGATTACTAATACGTCTAAAGCACCAGATCTTACCAATGTATCAACAATTTCTAATGCTTGTTCACCAGCATCAGGTTGTGAAATTAATAATTCATCAATGTTACAACCAAGTTTTGCGGCATATGAAGGGTCAAGTGCATGTTCTGCATCAACGACTGCACAGGTTCCACCTGATTTTTGTGCTTCTGCAACTACGTGAAGAGCAAGAGTTGTTTTACCTGAACTCTCTGGACCATAAATCTCAATAATACGACCACGAGGTAATCCACCAATTCCAAGACCGATATCAATTCCAAGTGAACCAGTAGATATTGTTTCAATATCCATGTTGTTAGCACCATCACCAAGTTTCATAATTGAACCTTTACCGAAGGCTTTTTCAATTTGTCCCAATGCGGCTTGTAATGCTTGTTGTTTATTTAAGTCACTCATGTCAACTGAACCTTTATCTATTTTTGATGCTTTTGCCATTTATTTATATCCTTTTTTTATATCTAAGTAAAATCTCTCAATTAAGAATCACAATATTATGTTTGTTCTCCTTAGTCAAGAACAAAATAAGAACAAAATTTATTCTTTATCTAAAACTTCTTTCACTTTTGATGCTAGCTCTTTTAAATTGAAGGGTTTGGGTAGGAAAGCTACGTTATCACCAAGTTCACTTTTAAATTTATCTTCAGCATAGCCAGATATAAATATTATTCTGGTATTTGGGTATAACTCCCTAATGTGTTTTGCAAGGGTTGTTCCATCCATCTCGGGCATCATAATATCGGTTATAAGTAAGTCAATTTCAGGTTTTGTATCATTAATTAACTGTAATGCATCTTCGCCATTTATTGCCTCGATTACTTTATAACCTTTATTAGTAAGCGCTCTGGTTCCAAATTTCCTAATCGCATCTTCATCTTCGACGAATAATATTTTGGCACTTCCGGTTAGATCTTGGCTCAATTTTTTCTCTTCTACCACTTCAATTATACCGCCATCTTCTTCATTATGTTGAGGTAGATAGATTATGAAATTTGTGCCTGTACCAATTTTTGTATCAACTGAGATTACACCACCGGTTTGGTGGATAATTCCATGAACTGTTGATAACCCCAATCCTGTACCATCCCCGATATCTTTAGTGGAGAAGAATGGGTCAAATATCTTACTTAAATTTTCTTCTGATATACCAGTACCTTGATCAATAACTTCAATCTTCAACCAATCACCAGCCATTAAAATATCATTGCTATTGGTAAGTTTTTCATCATCGAAATTACTAAAGTTACTAGTCCTTACTATCAAATCTCCTGCTTTATCTGCCATGGCGTCTCTGGCATTTACAACCAAGTTTATTAAGACTTGCTCTAACTGTCCTTCATCAACCTTAACAAGGCTTAAATCGTCGCCATGTTCAATATTAAGATTGATATTTGTGCCAATTAATCTGCGCATTAAATGTGATAGCTCGCTTAGGGTATCGGTAACATCTAAGACCTTCGGTTGTAATGTTTGTTGCCTTGAGAAGGCTAATAATTGGCGGACTAACCCTGCGGCACGATTAGCAGAGTTTTTAATCTGCATAATATCGCCAAATGATGGATCACCTGCTTTATGAGTTTGAAATAATAGATCACAGTGACCAATCATCGCAGTTAGAAGATTGTTAAAATCATGAGCAATACCACCCGCAAGCTGACCAATCGCTTGCATCTTTTGGGATTGAGTGAATTGTTCTTCCAAGTTTTTAAGTTCAGTCATATCAATTACATGTAATACAATATCATCGGAATCTTCTAGTTTTCTGGCATATAATTGTAATTGAGAACTCTGATGACCTCTAGCCACGCTAGTATCAATAGAAGATATTGATTTCCCACCTTTGGATATTTTGGATAACCATTTTTCAACTTTTACCTTGTCATCTTGATTGATGATTTCTAATAATGATTTCTTTGTGCTTTTGGAGCCAAATATATTTTTGATAATTTGGTTTTGTTCATCAATATTATAGTTTTTATCCATCATACAGATACCGATTGGAGATTCATCAAATACTCTCTCAAATCTATCCTGAGATTCTCTGAGCTCTTGCCTTACATCTTGTTCATGGCTTAGATCATATATAACAGCACAAGTTTTGATATTGCCTTCTTTATCTTCTATTATTGTATTACTGGCTGATACTTTTAATATTTTTCCTTCTGAATTAATTAAATCAATCTCACCCAATTGCAATTTATTATCATTATTTATTAGCTTATAGCTTGCCATTCCATCTTCTAGATTATGAATAAAATCATGCAATTTGTAATTTGCTAAATCTTTATTACTCTGTATGGATAATAGCTTTAATACAGATTGATTAGCGAATAGAAACTTACCGTTTTCATCAGTGGAGAAAAAACCAACTGGAGTGCTCTCAGTGAAGTTTCTTAATCTTTCTCTAGTTTCATTAAGCTCCATCCTTAAAGTATGAGAAGTCGTTACATCATCAATTCGCCAATGTAAAAATTCTTGTTTTGATGGGATTGGAGTTACTTTTATTTTATACCAAACATTTTCTTTATTTCTAAATGCTTCCATTTCAATTGATGCTGGCTTGCCGTCTTTTACCAGTCTTTTTAATGACATTAGCTGTCTTTTACGTTTGTCTGGATTATCAAATATTTGGCAGAAACCATCTATAGAGATTTCTTGGTTTTCAGTTAGATCATTAAATATCTTATTACTATATCTAGTCTCTAGATTATTATCAGTAACTATTCTAGCGGATCCACCCCAATCAAGGAATGTGTGGAATATTTTGGCATTATATAGGCCAGGCTTTAAAAATTTGGTTATTTTTAATATTAAAATTCCACCAATAATTCCGACAAGATAGACTATTATCGTATTTGATAAATTATCACCTTTTATAATACCGAAATCTTTAATCAAGGTATAAAGTGATAGGATATAGATAAGGGCTAAAATAAAGACCAAGATTTTTCTGGCTATACCACGGCTTTTTTTAACTTTTATACGTTCTTTTTGTTCTGCTTCGATTTCTTGTTTTTTTGATTTATCGATAAAGAAACTGCTTTCTTTCATTATTATCTATCCTTAATTCATTGATTTATTTTTTAGTTTAAACACGTAAGAGATTACCTCAGCAACCGCTTTATAATAATCACCCGGTATAATTTGGTCTATTTCCATGCCATCATGTAATGATCTGGCAAGAGCTGGATTTTCTACAATAGTGACATCATTCTCTTTTGCCAATTCTTTAATTTTTAAGGCAATATTATCACCACCTTTGGCAACCATAATTGGGGCATCCATTTCTTGTGGGTTATATTTCAAAGCAACGGCGTAATGGGTTGGGTTGGTGATTACAACATCGGCTTCTGGGACGGCTTGCATCATTCTTTGGCGGGCTTTATTCATCCGCAATTCTCGCAGTTTTGCTTTGACCATTGGATCACCCTCGGTCTGTTTATATTCGTCCTTGATCTCTTGCTTACTCATCATTAATTTTTCCATATGCTCTTTCTGTTGAAAGGAATAATCAATGATTGCAATTACAATTAATACCGCCAATATCCCAGTCATCAAACGCAAAGACATGGTTTGAAGATCCATCATTAAGCTGGTCATTTCTTGCCCAACGAAATGTTCAATTCCATTGTAATATGGTTGGATCATCATATACGAGACCCCACTCATTATTACCAGTTTAATAAAACTTTTTAAGAACTCCATTAATGATCTTTTAGAAAATAACCGCCCAGCCCCTTTGATAATAGATACTTTGGAGAGGCTTGGCTTTAATGATTCATAAGAGAATATGGGCCCAATTTGGACATAGGGAGAAAGAAGGCCTGCAAAGAATAGTAACATCATCGGAAAAGCCATTATTTTTAATATAGTGAATAATAGCTCTTTTAAGGTCTGTCCAATCTCTAAACTAGAGCCTCCAACGGTGTGGGGGCTCTGTAAGAAGAAGACAAGGCTTTGTTTTAATTCGCTAAAAAGGGATGGTGCAACCATGACCATTATTAGGGTCGCAACAAATAATATAATCCAATTATTAATTTCACGACTAACTGCAACCTGCCCACGCTTCTTGGCATCTTCCAATTTCTTGGCGGTGGGGTCTTCGGTTTTCTGCGATTTATCGGTTTCTTCTTCGGACATTTAAACCTTTGATATTATTATTGTTATTGTTTTTAAGGAGCAAGCATTTGCATTATTATTTCACCAAATTCTTCTATCCAGAATAGCACGATTGTTGAAAAGACTAAGGATAATGTTATTAAGCTAATTAAAATCTGAACGGGTAGAGCAAGGAAGAACACTTGGATTTGTGGTAATAGACGACCCAAAACACCAAAGCCAAGATACATCAATAAACCCATTGCCATGAACGGGGCTGATAATTTAACACCTGTAACAAAGGCAGTGTTTACCGTTGTGGCAATCGCATCAGATAGATCACCTGCATTATCAATTAAGTTAAAATCAGTTGGGAATAGTTTGTAACTTTCAAATATGGTAGCGATTAAGAAGTGATGCATATTGGTTACAAATATAAATACAACCCCTAACATAGATAAGAATGCACCGATTAATGAACCTTGTCCCCCTGCAACTGGGTTAAATATATTGGCATTGGCAAAACCAGATTGCATTGAAATTATCACACCTGCAGTTTCTAGCGAGCTCATCATAATACGCATTATGGTACCAATGAATAAGCCAATTACAGCCTCAGTTACGATTAATGCCACGAAACCGACAGAAGAGGTTGGAATAGGGGGGAGATATAATGTTAGGATTGGTGCGACAACGATGCTCATTGCAACCGCGAAATGCAATCTTACATTGGATGAAACAAAACTATCCCCGATACCAGGCATAATCATAATGGCGGAGCCAACCCGAGTAAATACTAAAATAAAGCTGAATAAATATTCGGTTATATAAGTTTGTAGGACTTCTTGCATATATGTATTGAGACCTAACCTATATTTATTATTCTATCGGCTAATCTCTCTGTAAATGCTTGTAATGCAGTTGCCATCATTGGAAACATAAGCATTATTGCAACAAATATAGCCAACATTTTTGGAACAAAAGCCAAGGTCATTTCTTGTATTTGAGTTAATGCTTGGAAAAGAGCAATCATCACACCAACAACCAGACCAATGATCATGATCGGGGCAGATAATGTGATAATTAACATTATCGCTTCTTGGGTAACAGATATAAGTTCATCTTCATTCATTTTAAATTATAATCGCCCCCAAATAAAACAGAATAATTTATGCCATATACATACAGTATGCCCATGCATTATAACCAATCAAGTTTGATTATAAAATCCTTTTTAATACAAGTAAAGATGAAGATTTGATTATGGATATAATCAATTGAGTTTAAGTGTTTATTATATTGGCATTCTCATTATTTGTTCATAGGCTTGGACTACTTTATCACGAATGGCAACAACTGTGTTTAAAGTCATCTCGGCATCGCTTACAGCTTGGATTACATCGGATATATCAGCATCGCCCATTAAGGCAGCTTTTGACACTTCTTCGCTTTTATATTGGGTATCAATTACTTTCTCAATTGATCCTTTTAATAAATCAGCAAAGCCAGTATCACCAGTTTTGATCTTACCAATGCCATCTTTGCCAATAACACTACCAACACCTGGTGCAAGTTCATTAATTCCAACCATCTTATTTCCCCTAAAATATTATTTATGCACGCAACATATCAATTGATCTAGTCAACATTGCTTTACTTGTTTCAATTACACCTAAATTCGCCTCAAAAGATCTTTGAGATTCCTGCATATCCATTACTTCTAATAATCTATTTACATTTGGCAGTTTAATATAACCTTTTTCATCAGCAGCTGGATGTTCTGGATCATATTTCAGTTTGAAATCACTTTGATCTTTAAATATTTTATCAACCTGGACTTTATTAACGCCAGAATTTTTATCAAGTACGTTTTTAAAGCTAATTAATTGCCTTTGATACGGAAGCTCATCTGGATTGGTTGCAGTGGTTTGTGAATTGGCAATATTCTCTGATATTACTCGCATTCTGGTACCTTGGGCTTTCATACCCAATGCAGCGATCTCGATTGCTTTTGTTAATTCCATTTTATTATCCTTTATACCTTAAATTATTTACCAAGAGCCATTTTATACAGGCTTTTCTGCTTAGCATATAGATTAGTTGCCAATCTGTGTTCTGCATCAATTTCATTTAATTTGATTAATTGTTCTTCTAAAACAACGGAGTTACCACCGTGGACAGTTTCATATACATGTTTCTGTCCACTTGCTTTTAATACATCATCTCCATTACCTAATATCTCAATATGACTTGAGTTGGTTTTTGAAACATTGCCAGATGAAATTGAGCTTGATGATTTTAGAACTTCTTTGAAATTTTGTTCTTTTAGATCTCCGGGACGATAATCAGGAGTGTCAGAATTAGCGATATTAGCAGCAACAAGCTTCTGTCTTTGTTCAAGATAGTTAAGTTTCTGCTTTATCATGGTATTAAGGCTAAGTTCTTGAGTGTCCATTTTAGTTCTCCAAAATTAAACCTAGAGAAAAGATTCCCTCTAAATTAAATAATACATCTAATCACCACCAATGACTAGAAAATAAAACCACCCAAAAAAACATAATTACATT